>JBDKHX010000231.1:0-3810 GCA_039797415.1 Pseudomonadota bacterium
GCCGTGGGCACCCAGGTTTTTGCCATCGTGCGCGACAAGCGTGTCGCCATGACCGTGACCACCCTGCCCTTCGTGCCCAACGGTTACTACCGCGGCTGAGAGATACTCTCGCCCGTTCGGCAAACACAAACATCCAAGCAATTACTTTTTTAGGACGTTCAACATGACCATCAAGTACACGCCCGACCACGAATGGCTGCAAATCAACGCTGACGGCACCGCCACCGTCGGTATCACCCACCACGCTCAAGACGCCCTGGGCGACGTCGTGTTTGTGGACCTGCCAGCCGTTGGCGCCACCTTCAATCCCAAGGACGTGGCCGGTGTGGTCGAGTCCGTGAAGGCCGCTGCTGACGTGTACATGCCCGTGACTGGCGAAATCGTTGAAGTCAACGAAGCCTTGCGCGACGACCCCGCCCTGGCCAACAGCGACCCAACTGGCACCGGCTGGTTCTTCAAGGTCAAGCTGTCCAACCCCGCTGAGCTGGACGCCTTGATGGACAGCACCGCTTACGACGACCTGCTCAAGAACGCCTGATCCATCCAGCCTGCCAGCACTTTGCCGCCGAACACCATGCCGAACACCGCTTTGCCCACCCTCGCTGATCTCGAAAACGCGACCGAATTCCAAGCCCGCCACCTTGGCCCTTGGGATGCAGAACAAGCGAACATGCTCAACGCCATTGGCGTGGCATCGCGTCAGGCATTGATCGACGGCATCGTGCCGGCCTCTATCAAGCGCGGCAACCCCATGAACTTGCCCGCGCCGTTGACAGAAGCCCAGGCTTTGGCTGAACTCAAAGGCATCGCACAGCAAAACAAGCTGATGCGCAACTACATCGGTCAGGGCTACTACGGCACCCTGACGCCAGGCGTCATCCTGCGCAACATTTTGGAAAACCCAGCCTGGTACACGGCTTACACGCCCTACCAAGCCGAAATCTCGCAAGGCCGCATGGAAGCCCTGGTCAACTTCCAGACCATGGTGACCGACCTGACCGGCATGGCCATTGCCAACTCATCCATGCTGGACGAGGCCACAGCCGCCGCTGAAGCCATGACCTTGGCTGCCCGTGGCGGCAAGAGCAAGTCCACCCGCTTTGTGGTTTGCCACGACGTGTTCCCACAGACTTTGGAAGTGATCCAGACACGTGCCGAGCCATTGGGCATCACGGTGGATGTGGTTCACGCAGCCAAGCTGGCTGAGCACCTGCAAGCCAACGACTGCTTTGGCGCTTTGATGCAGTACCCAGGCGTCAACGGCCAAGTGCGTGATCTCAAGCCTTTGATCGACGCCTCGCACGCCAAGGGCGCATTGGCCATCGTCGCCGCTGACTTGTTGGCCTTGACCCTGCTGACCTCGCCTGGCGAATTGGGCGCAGACATTGCCTGCGGCACCACCCAACGCTTTGGCATGCCCATGGGCAACGGCGGCCCACACGCCGCCTACCTGGCTACCAAGGACGAATTCAAGCGCTCCATGCCTGGCCGTCTGGTCGGAGTCAGCGTCGACAGCCATGGTGACCCAGCCTACCGTCTGGCCCTGCAAACGCGCGAGCAGCACATCCGCCGCGAAAAGGCCACCTCCAACATCTGTACCGCACAGGTGTTGCCTGCCGTGGTGGCCAGCATGTACGCCGTGTACCACGGCCCAGAAGGCCTCAAGCGCATCGCCCTGCGCGTGGCCAGTTACACCGCCATCCTGGCTGAAGGCTTGAAGTCTTTGGGCTGCAAGCTGATTCACAACACCTATTTCGACACCATCCAGGTGTTGACTGAAAACCGCGACGCCATCGTGGCGGCTGCGACCAAGGCGGGCATCAACGTGCGTCTGGCCAGTGCAGACACGGTATCGGTGTCCCTGGACGAAACCAGCACCCGCAACGACATCATCGACCTGTGGGCGGTGTTTGCAGGCAACAAGGCCCTGCCCTCGTTCGCCGCATTTGAAAACGGCGTCGCGTTGGGTCTGCCTGCAGCCCTGCGCCGCACCAGCGCTTACCTGTCGCACCCGGTGTTCAACACACACCACTCCGAGACAGAGATGCTGCGTTACATCCGCGCCCTGTCCGACAAGGACCTGGCTTTGGATCGCACCATGATCCCGCTGGGTTCGTGCACCATGAAGCTCAACGCCACCAGCGAGATGATCCCCATCACGTGGCCTGAGTTCGCCAACATCCACCCGTTTGCCCCTCAAGACCAACTGAAGGGTTACGCCTTGTTGAACGAGCAGCTGTGCGCCTGGTTGAGCCAAGCCACGGGCTACGCCGGCATCAGCCTGCAACCCAATGCGGGCTCGCAAGGCGAATACGCTGGTTTGCTGATCATCAAGGCCTATCACGAGGCCCAAGGCCAAGGCCACCGCGACATCTGCCTGATTCCGGAATCGGCACACGGTACCAACCCAGCCAGTGCCCAAATGGTGGGCATGAAGGTCGTCGTGACCAAGTGCGACGCCGACGGCAACGTGGACCTGGACGACCTCAAAGCCAAGTGCGAACAGCACAGCGCCAACCTGGCCGCCGTGATGATCACCTACCCCTCGACCTACGGCGTGTTCGAAACCCGCGTGACCGAGCTGTGCAAGCTGGTTCACGCTCACGGTGGCCGCGTCTATGTGGACGGCGCCAACATGAACGCCCTGGTGGGTCTGGCCGCTCCCGGCCAGTTTGGTGGCGACGTCAGCCACTTGAACCTGCACAAGACCTTCTGCATCCCACACGGCGGTGGCGGCCCAGGCGTTGGCCCCGTTTGCGTGGTCGAAGACCTGGCGCCTTACCTGCCGGCACACCGCTCGGCTGGCCTGGGCTCTGAAGTGCAAGTGGGTGCGGTGTCAGCTGCCCCGCTGGGCAACGCCGCTGTTTTGCCAATCAGCTGGATGTACATCCGCATGATGGGTGCCGACGGCCTCAAGACAGCCACCGAAGTGGCCATCTTGAACGCCAACTACGTGGCTGCCCGCCTGGCTGACCACTACGACATCCACTTCAGCGGCGGCAGCCAGACCATCAAGGGTGGCGGCGTGGCGCACGAGTGCATTTTGGACCTGCGCCCCCTGAAGGAAACCAGCGGCGTATCAGCTGAAGACGTGGCCAAGCGCCTGATCGACTACGGCTTCCATGCACCGACCCTGAGCTTCCCTGTGGCCGGCACCTTGATGGTCGAACCCACTGAGAGCGAATCCCAGTTTGAACTGGACCGCTTCTGTGACGCCATGATCGCCATCCGCGAAGAAATCCGCCAAGTTGAAAACGGCCAGCAGCCCAAGGAAGACAACGTCTTGAAAAACGCGCCGCACACAGCGGCCACCTTGCTCAAGACCGAGTGGACCCACACCTACAGCCGCGAAACAGCTGCCTACCCGGTCGCCAGCCTGCGCAAACAGAAATACTGGTCCCCAGTGGGCCGGGTGGACAACGTCTACGGTGACCGCAACCTGTTCTGCTCCTGCCTGCCCGTAGGTGAATACCAGTCCTGATTCGTAACTCCGAGCGAGTTCAGCACCATCTAAAGGCCGCCATTGAGCGGCCTTTTTTAACGCATCACGGTAACCCCATAGACTTCACGCATCGAATCGGTTAAAAAAGTCACATACATCGGTGCGTGGTCTCCTTTGGTTGATTGAGCGCACACCGTCCCAGCCCAGACTGACGACAGACCCAGAGGTGCGTGCATGCGAGGTCATCCTGTCATTCCCGCGGCCGCCTGTCCACCGCGGACAGCGACACGAGGCGCAGCTTTGCGCGCCAACGCCCGGTTGCAGCTGGACCTGAGATCCATCAGGTTATTTGATGCCAACCCTGTCCC
>JBDKHX010000232.1:0-3801 GCA_039797415.1 Pseudomonadota bacterium
GACGAAAGCCTGGGCGACCAACTGCGTGTGACCGTGATTGCCACCGGTTTGAGCACCGGCAAGCGTGCACAAACGCCGATGACCGTCGTTCACAGCGCGGCCAATACCCATGCGCACATGTATGCTCGCACTGGCACGGACAACATCCCTGTGTTGAACCACGCTGTGGGTCAATCGCATCACACCGGTCTGGGCATGGGCGCTGTCAGCAGCGATTTCAGTGGTCTGAACACACCGAGCGTGTGGCGCAGTGGCCGTACTCAAGCAGCCGCCAAGGTGGACGCCTTGGCCAGCAACGGTATGGACGAGATCGAAATCCCAGCCTTCTTGCGCAAGCAGGCGGACTGATGTCAGGGCAGAGGGTGCCTCCCCCTCTGCATCTGAGTCGTACCTGAAATAAGCCAGTCTTTGGCCCCCACCTGTGCCGGGTGGGGGCTTTTGGCGTTTGTGAAACTGATTTACAAGTCGCCAGGGAAGGTGAGGTGCTCCGCCAGCGCTTGTTCCCGCGCATGTGCGATGGCTCGCCCCACCGCAGGGCCGCGATGGCCTTGGGCCATGGCTTGGGCCGACACCTCGGATGTGTTCACCGCCAGGCAAACACGCAGCACTTGGGCCAGCCGTTCGCCCTGAGCGTAATGCGTGTCCTCAAAATTCAAGCGGCCACGGGCATCGCATTCGCACGCTTGCAGGATCTGGATGAAGCGATCAGGCTTGCGGAAGGCATCGCAGCGGTCGAGCAAGCGAATCAACGCCGCAGGCCCCAGGTCATCACTGCGGTGGATGTTGCCATGTTCACGGGCCACCACTTCGGCCAACTCTTTGCATTCAACGGGAACGCGCAAACGCTGGCTGACGTCTCGCAGCAAGTTGACGCTGCGGCCTTCATGCCCCAGATGCCTGGGCAGGATGTCAGCAGGGGTGGTGCCTTTGCCCAGGTCATGGCACAGGGCGGCATAACGCACAGGCAGTGACGCGTCCAGCCGAGCTGCCATGTTCAACACCATGTTCAGGTGTATGCCAGTGTCGACCTCGGGGTGGTAGTCGGCCCGTTGGGGCACGCCCCATAGGCGATCGACTTCAGGGAGCAAGCGCGCCAGTGCGCCACATTCGCGCAGCACGTCCAGCATGCGGGATGGGCGGGCTTCCATCAAGCCGCGCGAGACTTCTTGCCAGACACGTTCGGCGACCAGGTGGTCAACCTCACCCAGTTCGACCATCTTGCGCATCAAGGCCATGGTTTCATCGGCGACGTGAAAGTCGGTGAAGCGGGCGGCAAAGCGAGCCAGACGCAAGATGCGAACGGGGTCTTCTTCAAAGGCATGCGACACGTGCCGCAATACCTTGTTTTGCAAGTCTTGTTGACCACCGTAGGGGTCCACCAATAGCCCGGCCTCGTCGCGGGCCATGGCGTTGATGGTCAGGTCGCGTCGGGTCAGGTCTTCTTCCAGCGTGACCTCAGGTGAGGCATGGATGGTGAAGCCGTGATAGCCCCGGCCGGTCTTTCGTTCGGTACGCGCCAGGGCGTATTCCTCTTTGGTCTGGGGGTGCAAAAAAACGGGGAAATCTTTGCCCACAGGGATGAACCCCTGGCCTTGCAGGGCCTCAGGCGTGCCGCCCACGACCACCCAATCACGATCGCCACTTGGCCGTCCCAGCATGTCATCGCGAACGGCGCCACCAACCAGATAGATCTTCATCCCCTCAGTTTAGCGGGGCCTGGCCCAATGAGTTGGCATGCCGCATGCATACACCCGCAGCACTTGTTTGTTTTGTCGGGAGAATCACCATGGCAGTGCATGTGAATCGTTGGAGCGGCCTCAAACCCGTTGTGGCGGGTGTGTTGGCGTGTGCCTCTTGGGGCGCCGCGCATGCTTTTGACGACGCTTTGGGGAGCTTGGCGCCTTTGTCCAGCACGTTCGAGGTGGGGGTGGGCTTCCCAAACCCGACTTTTCTGGACACCTTGAGCTTTACCTTGGATGCGCCCGTCGAGGGCTCGTTCGCGCTCGAGGGTCAAGGGCTGGTCATCCCCGGGTTCTTGGCGCTCATGCCCGCTACCACATTGACATTTGCTATCTACAAAGGCGGCGCCGACCTGACGGGGTGGGGTACCTCGTTCTCTGGTTTGGACCTGCTCGCGGGTAGCGACTACAGCTTCAAGGTCAAAGGCTTGTCGGGCGGCTACAAGGTGACGTGGGCCTTGGCTCCGGCTGTGCCAGAGCCAGAAACCTTGGCCTTGGCGCTGGCGGGCGTGGCCGTGATCGGTGCGACGGCCCGTCGCCGCCTGAGCAGCTGACCGGGGCGAAGATTTTTGCGGCCTGGTGTTAAGCGCTGGGGCTTGGCAGATCTGCCTGTTGCGCCTTTTGGGCTAATTGAGCCAGTTGAATGTAGTCGGACACCGGCACTTCTTCTGCGCGACGGGTCAGGTCGAAGTCGGTGCTCAGGCCACGTTCTTCGATCCATTTCCCCAGGGTGTTTCTCAACATCTTTCGGCGTTGAGAAAACGCCACGGCAACCATTTCTTCCAGCAGCTTGGCATCCACGTCAGGCGGGTTGCTCAAGGGCACCATCCGCACCACCGCCGAGTCCACCTTGGGTGGAGGTGTGAAGGATTCTGGCGGCACCTCGACCACGCATTCCATGTCGTAGCGCCATTGCAGCATCACGGTCAGTCGGCTGTAGTCCTTGTTGCACGGTGTGGCCACCATGCGGTCAACCACTTCCTTTTGAAGCATGAAGTGCTGGTCCTGCACCAGATCGGCCCAACCGAGCAGGTGGAACAAGATCGGGCTGGAGATGTTGTAGGGCAGGTTGCCAATCACTCGCAACTTGGCGTCCTGCATGTCTCGGCTCAGCGCGCCAAAGTCCACTTTCAGGACATCGGACTCGATGACCGTCAACTCAGAGCGCTTGCGCAAACGCGCGGCCAAATCCCGATCCAACTCAATGACGGTCAGGTGCTTGCTGCGTTCAACCACAGGATTGGTGAGTGCGCCCAGGCCCGGCCCGATTTCAACCAAGGGCTCATTGGGTTGTGGGTTGATGGCGCGAACGATGTCGCTGATGACGCCTTGGTCACACAGGAAGTTCTGCCCAAAGCGCTTGCGCGCGATGTGGCCTTGTGTGCTGGTTTTGGTGCCGCTGGACGAGCGGTTGTTCGGACGTTCAGGGCGCATCACGCACTTCCACCCAAGTGCTGGCGCGCAGTTCGCGGGCCCAGTCGTTGTAGGTTGCTTCAAAGCGCTGCTCGCGCAGGATGTTGCGGGCGGTTTCGCGTTTTTGTTCGGCGCTCATTTCGACCTCACGGCGTTCCAGCAACTGGATCAAATGGATGCCAAAGCGGCTGACCACAGGTTCGGACACCTGGCCCGGTTGCAGCAACGCCAAGGCCTTTTCAAATTCGGGGACGAACTGTCCGGGGGATGACCAGCCCAGATCGCCACCGCGAGTGGAGCTGCCGTCTTCAGAGTATTGGCGCGCCATCTGCGGGAAGCTGCCTTGGCCGTCGATGATTTGGCGACGGATGTCCATCATGCGCTCCATCACCACCTGTGCGTCTTGCTGAGGGCTGGTTCTCAGCAAGATGTGCCGTACACGCTGTTGGGTGTAGGAGGCTTTGGAGGCGTTTTCACGCTCGATCAGTTTGATGATGTGAAAGCCCGCCCCGGAGCGCACCACAGCCGAGACCTCTCCCACTTTCAAACCTTCGACGGCGCCCACGAACAGTTCTGGCAGGCGGCTGACAGGGCGAAGGCCGAACACCCCGCCAGTCTTGGCTGTGCTGACATCGTCGGAGTACTTGCG
>JBDKHX010000233.1:0-3954 GCA_039797415.1 Pseudomonadota bacterium
ACCTCAAAGCCATCACCCTGCGGCTGGATAAGCTCAAAGGTGACCCCGCACGGGATGCGCAACGCCTGACTGAATTGCGCCCGCTGGATCAGCGCTACACGCGCCGCCTGGCTGATCTCAAAGGCGTGCTGGATGCTCGCACCGATGAGTTCCGTTGGCTGTTGGAAGAGCTGCGCGTGAGCCTGTTTGCGCAAGAGCTTCGCACCCCTCAGCCCGTCAGCATCAAACGGCTGGAAAAGGCCTGGGCGCAGATTTCGGGCTGATCAAGGCTTGAGGTAGGGCGCGATCCGGCTGGCAACCTGGGCGTTCAGTTTGGCCATCGCTGCGGCTTGGCCTGCTGCATCGTCGCTTTGAACGGGTTCGCTCAAAGTCAGTTGCCCCATTTTTACCGCTTGCGAGTCTCCAGCAGGGGGCGTCAGCACCCAGTTGATCTGGGCTTGCACCTGGCTTTGGTTTCGGACGTAGTCCAACACACCAAAGTTGACCTGCAAGTTGCTGACGGGACGCGTGCTGACGCATTGAGTGTCGCACACGCTGCCTGCCGAGAGGCTGGCATTGAGTTGTTGGCTCAGGTGCCGGGTCAAACTCACTTCCAATCGTTCTGACCAACGGGTGGCTGGCCATTCACCCAAGGTGTGTGCACTGCTGCGGTAACGCACCTGAATGCTTTGCAAATACTCGGGGATCTGGATTCGGCGAAGTACCGCGATGGGCGTTGTGCTGGCGGTGTTTGTGGGTGTCGCTGCTGATGCATCCAATGGCAGGGACAGCAGCACGACGGAGGGTGCTCGACTGGCGCAAGCGCTCAGCGCCAAAGCGACCATGCTCACAGCCATCAAATTGAGGCGCCAGCCAGTGCGCATGGTGGTCGACTGATGGATCATGGCTTGCTGCCTCCAAAGATCAAGCTGCTGGGGTCTCGGTCCAGTTGGTCGGCAAACGATCGCAGGCTGCGCGCTGCTTGCGACAAGTCGGTCACCGCGCTGTCCATGTCAGCCCGAACGGGCGAACCTGGCGCGCTCAACTCAGCCAGATCGCGCATGGCCAGGCGGGCTTGTTCGGCGGCTTGTTTGGTCTCCAGCAGGGTTTGCTGCAAAGCCGGTTGGGCTTCTGTGACAGCACCGCGCGTGGTGTCGCTCAACTGCTGGATGGACTTCAGCGTGCTGCTGGCCTGGGCTTGAACCTGTTCCATCGATTGCGATGCCTGTTCAAGGGTTTTACGTGCCTGCGCACTGGTGGCGTTGATCTGCTTGCTGCTACTGTCAATGGCCATTTGGCTGGCCTTCAGGGTCTGGTTCAGTGTGGTCATGGTTTGCCGAAGTTCGGCCACCAGGTCGCCCAAGGGCAGGCTTTGCACCTGGTTGATCAGCGCATCCAACTTGTCTTGCATGGTCGGGATTTCAGGCAGCGATGGGCTGCCCACCGTGGCCACCTTGGCGGGGGTGTCGGGTCTGAAGTCCAGCTCAACAGCAGCTTGTCCAGTCACGATGCTTTGAAGGATCAGTCTGGCGCGCAGGCCGCGTTTGATCAAATCAGGCAGGTCCAGGTTTTCATTGGGGCCTTCCAAAGAGCCCATCTGCAGGTTTTCGGTGTTCAGTGTCAAACGGACTGAAACCCGAGTCAACAACGTTTGTGGATTGACCTGAACATCAATGCGCGTGACCTCGCCCATCTTGACGCCCCGAAACGTCACAGGGGCGCCGATGTACAGTCCCTTGACGCTGCCGTCAAAGTAAACCACTGCTGCATGCCGGTTGGTAAACAGGCCTGACTTGTTCAGCGTCAGGATGCCGGCTACAGCCAAAGCCAAGGCCAGTACGACAAAAACGCCGACTAAGAAAGCGTGTCGTTTCATGTTGATTCGATCTCCTGGCGGTGCATGAAGGCCCGCACGGTGGGGTGCTTGACGGTGTCGCGTATGGTCGTTGGCTTGCCTTGGGCGATCGGTCGCTTGCTGTCGGCATCCAGAAAGATGCCGTCGTCTGCCAAGGCGTAAATGCTGGGTAGTTCGTGGGTCACCATCACAATGGCCGCCCCTGTTCGCGATCGGATGTCCAAGATCAGTTGATCCAGCTTGAATGAACTGATGGGGTCCAGCCCTGCTGAAGGCTCGTCCAGAAAGAGCAGGTGAGGGCGGGCCACAATGGCCCTGGCCAAGCCCACGCGCTTTTTCATGCCCCCGCTCAAGTCAGCCGGTAGGCGGTCGCGTGCATGGGCCATGTCCACCCAGGCCAGGGCTTCCAGGGCACGGGCTTCGCGCTCGGCCGCTGACAAACTGCCTTGCACTTCCAGCGGCAACATCACGTTGTCCAGCACGGACATGGACGACCACAACGCCGCGCTTTGAAACAGCACACCGATGTCTGCCCGCAGATGGTTGCGCATGGCTTCGTTGCTGGCCCAGTAGTCTTGCTGTGTGTATAAAACCTGACCCGCGCTAGGGCGCAGCAACCCAATCAAACTTTTGAGCAAAGTGCTCTTGCCGCAGCCGCTGCCACCCATCACGGCAAAAATCACGCCGGGTTCGATGTCAAAGCTGATCTGTTCTTGGACCAGTGTTTTGCCATATTGCAGCCGGAGGTCGCGTGCGCTCAACAAGCTCATGCTCATATCCTCAAGGCGTCTGCACACACGGCAAACACGGCATCCAGCGCAATGACCCCGACGATGCCTGCCACCACGGCGCGAGTGGTGGCTTGCCCCACACCAGCGGCATGACGTTCGGCATGCAGCCCATATAAACACGCGGCTTGAGCCACCAGGATGCCAAACGCCATGCTTTTGCACAGACCCAGTCCGAGGTGGGCATACGTCAGCGCTTGGACGCTGCGTTCAAAGTAGGCAGACGGTGCCAAGTCCAACAGCGTGGCGCTGACCGCAAAGCCGCCCAATAGCCCGCCGACGCATGCAAACATGTACAGCAGTGGCAACATCAACAGCAGTGTCAAAACGCGAGGCAGCACCAAATAATCAACAGGGTTGAGCCCCAGCACCGAGAAGGCATCGATCTCTTCATTGGTTTGCATGGCGGCCAACTCAGCGGCAAATGCGGCGCCCGTTCGGCCGCACATCACCACGGCGGTGATGACGGCAGCCATCTCGCGCGACACGGCAATGGCCACCAGATCGGCTACAAAAATCCCAGCGCCAAACTTGGTCAGTTGCACCGCACCCACAAAAGCGATGATGGCGCCCACCAACACATTGACCACGATGACGATGAGCAAAGCGCGCGCGCTGGCGTCTGCCAGGATGCGAATGAAGTCCTGCCGTCTGAATGTCCAGCCTTGGCGGATACCCCGCCCTAGGGCCAAGAGGGTGTCGCCCAGCAGCGTGATGGCATGCTGATACGGAATGCTCATGCGTCAGTTATAGCGTGGGCCTGCAGCAGATGTAGATTTTTATGATTTTTGCGACGCAGGTGGTGCAAAAAGAATTTAGCCATGCTATAGTAGCGTTCTTGTCGGGGCGTAGCGCAGCCTGGTAGCGCATCTGCTTTGGGAGCAGAGGGTCGTGAGTTCGAATCCCACCGCCCCGACCATCAAATTGCAAAGGTTAGTAGGTTAACGCCTACTAACCTTTTTGCTTTTCCGGGGTTCTTGTGTCTGACAAACTTCCCGCTGCTGCGAAACATCCGATTGATCTGGCGTCTTACGCCCGGGCGGACATCTTCAAGGCGTTCAATGATCGGTTGATGCCTCAGTTCAGCACCACCTGTGAGGTGGATGTCACAGGCATCCAGCATGCGGCCGATGAAGCAGGCGTGTCCTTTTTTGTGGCCTTGAGTTATGCTTGTACGAATACGATCGCATTGACCCTGGCTACACCGTGGCACGCGAAGGTGATCTGTTCTCTTTTTGCGACTCGGTGTACGACGAGAATTTCAAGCGCTATGCGGAGCATGCCGCTGCGCGCATGGCTGCGGTCAAAGACGTGCCGGATTTGAGTGTGGGT
>JBDKHX010000234.1:0-3792 GCA_039797415.1 Pseudomonadota bacterium
ACGGCTTCCATCGCTGTTGCTCCTCATCGTAAATCGATGAAGGCATTGTTCCCGGCCACACCTTGGCAAGGAAGGACGCCGCTCAGTTACCGGTTACGCGCCGCAAACAGGACATTTCACGTTCATAGCTCCTTAAAGAAAACGATCATGAGCACTGGATTCGACAGCATCAAGCGCAGCCTACTGGAAGCCAGTGAGCACGCCAAAGAACAGGCAGCAAGCCAATCAAGAACCAGGCACGCACCGCGAGACACCAGCTACGACGACCATCTGTGGCAAGCCCTGGCTGACCCGAAGGAGGCCGCTGCTTACCTGGACGCCGTGATGGAGATGGAAGACCAAGCGGCGCTGATGCTCGCGCTGCGCCAAGTCGCCCAGGCACAGGGACTGGGTGAGGCGAAAATCAAAGTGAAGATGGAAGAGAAGCCTCTGCTTGACGTCCTAAACGACACGGAAGAGCTGACCATCGATGCACTGAACCGAGCTCTGCACGCTCTCGGGCTACGCTTGAGCTTCAAACCTGCTCCAGAAGCATCTCAGAAAAGCTCATGAGGACAGAGGCAAACGGGCTGCGTGCTTGGCAGGCTGGGTTAGTGATGAGTTTTGGTTACGCGAGGACGTGAATACAGGCTAACTCTTCGTCGGTGACGCCTGCCCAGTTTGAGATATTGGCGGCGACGGACATGAGGCATAAGGCGGCAGCCTTCTGCTTGTCCCCATCCAGGCGGTGCTGCGCCAGTTTGCTGACGATGCCCAGCAGAGCTGCGAACGACGCTTCAAGGCTGTGACCCTCAATCTCGGCGGTGATGCGATTCGTGAGCTTGGCCTCTTCCTCTTCGTCCCGCGCAAGAGATTGAAGGATCTTGAGCGTGGCGTCGAGGTTTTCCTGGGTAATGTGCTGGTGCATGTTTTTTGACAAAAAAGCCCGGACAGATGGCGGGCTGGGACGAAAAACCCAGCGCGGGGCCGGGGTGGTGGGTTGAATCGAAAGCAAGCTTACGCGGACAGCGCTGGTGTGCTCGGCGCCATCCTGGCCTTGAAGTCTGCTAGTCCCTGATTCGAGATCAGGCAGGCGGCCTCTATGAGGGACTTGACCTTGCTAGGGTCGCTTCAGGAAACGGATCGCAAAGTACGTTATCGCTCAAGCCGCCCGATGATGCTCGACCTCCCAGCCCTTGCAGGCCAGGCCCACCATGCGTGGGATCAGGTAGCGACCCGCCTCGTAGTACGACACCATGCGGCGGGTAATGCCCAACGCAGCGGCGGCATCGGTCAGCGACAGGGCATTGCGCGCGCGCCAATTCGCGAACTCCACCACCGGCGTGGCGTCGCCGGCCTGCTCGCGCGCCAGGCGCCACAGTGTGTCAGTACCAACCTCGATCCCAGAGGGCCAGATCAGCGACCAGCCATCCTCGCCGACCTGCACGGCAGCGAAGGTCGGCGCGTTGTCAAGCGGCTCCAGACCTGCTAGGTCGCCGACCAGGGCGGACAAGTCTACGCAATCGGTCTTGCCGCTGGCCCAAGTGATGTTCACGACCAGGCCGCCCGCGTGGGCGACGGCAGTGATGTTGGGATCTTTCATCGTTTGGCTCCTCGCTGCTGCCAGATTTCCATGACCTCGGCCTGGTGAGCAGCGATCCAGGCCCGGGCCTCGGCTAGCGTCTTGGGGTCGCAGCGACCCTTGACCTTAGCGGACTCCACCTCGATCAAGACCTTGACCCCCGGCCCCAGCAGATGCACATGGGGCGGTGGATGGTCGCCGTAGAACAGGGCGATCCTGAAGCCCTTGAAACGGTAGATGGCGGAATCCATGCCATGATTATAGTGAAGCAACTTCACCACATCTAGGATCAGAAAAAGACAGCCCTACCGAAGATGGCGTCTGGGTTGCAAGCTACGGCGACCGTCTGGGCTATGTCTAGCTATCAGGTCAACGACAGACCCGCCGGCTTTGCGAAGACGCAAGAAACAGCAAAGCGCGCATGTGCCTCTGAAATCGCTTCGATGTGATGGCTAACGTACTTTGGGATTCGTTTTCTGAGCCGACCCCATCATAGAGCCGAACCCGGGCTGGTTGCTCCTTCAAGCGCTGGCAGCCAGCCGGACAACCTCGGGGGAACGAACCGCGATGCGCAACAGCATCCTGGCGGCCCCCGATGGCTCACGCCGCCCTTGTTCCCAGTCTTGCAGCGTGCGGATCGACACGCCCAGCAGCCGTGCGAACTCCGACTGGGACATTCCCACCTTGGTGCGGGCCTCGGCTGCCGCCGACAGCGTGACCCGATGCGCCCGACCTTCGCCGCGCTTGGCCTGCCGGATCGACTCCAGCACATCGTTCGCAAACGCCTGCATTTCGGCGTCCATCTTGATTTCAGGCATCGTAGGCCTCCTTCCAGAGCTTCAGAACCGATGCGGGCATGTTGTCGAACTTGGCCTTGGCATAAATGGCCACCAGCACGACCTCGCCGCCCTCCAACCGGGTGAAGTAGATCACCCGAGCGCCGCCGCGTTTTCCCATCCCAGAGCGGCCCCAGCGCACCTTGCGCAACCCATCGACGCCAGGGATCACGTCACCTGCCAGCGGGTTGCCGGCGATCCAGTTTATGAGCAACTGGCGCTCGACATCGTTGAGCACATCAACGACCATGCGCTGAAAGATGGGGGTTTCGATCACGGTCAGCATGGTCAAATTATACGGCAAAGCCGTATTACTGACTACGGTTCAAGGCCCCTAGTGGGGATCGTCTCGGCTTTGTTGCATAAATATGCATGCTATTGATTCTCAAAGAGAATTTTTGCTTGGATTTTAAGCATATCTTTTAGAATCATAGACTTACTGTGATTTATGCAACAAGGCCCTTACCTGCGCACCCTGCTGATACACGGGGCGCGATCGGTGATCTACCGGGCTGGGCAGAGAACCGAGTCATGCCAATGGATCAACAACGTGGTCAACCGGCGCAACAAGAATGTGGCGGCTGTCGCCCTGGCGAACAAGAATGCGCGCATCGTCTGGGCGTTGTTAGCGCATGACCGGCACTACCAGGCGGGCTATGTGCGTGCGGTCGCGACGAGCTAAGCAGCGCGGGCAGTCATAGCGACAAGAACGACTTCAAGGAGAACCAAACCACCGATTGCTCAGGCGATCACGAAGTGATGGCAAGACAGGTCAGACCGTGGTTGGCAAAGCCCGTGCCGGACGAAGCACCCAGAGTGCGTGTAAGCGATAGAGGCGTCAACCAGCGTAACCCATCAGGGACAGTGGCCAAAAGTCACAGCAAAAGTCCGAATGTACGGGTGCAATCTTTACCGTTCGAACCGTCATGAATTGAGAGCTTGGTGGGAGCCTCCTCGAAACCCGGGGCGGTTCAAGCGCGGCACGGGGAAAAATGCGATACTTGTATCTCACTTGATCCGAGGAAGCCCCATGAGCGCCGTATCCCTTCGCCTGCCCGACGACGTATCCAGCCGGCTCCAGCACCTGGCCGAAGCGACCGGGCGCAGCAAGACCTTCTACATGATCGAAGCCATCCGCGATCACCTCGACGACCTCGAAGACCTGTACCTGGCAGAACGTGAGCTGGAAGACATCCGGGCTGGTCGATCACAAACCACGTCCCTCGAAGAAGTGATGAAGCAGTATGGTCTGGAAGGTTGAACTGTCCTCCCAGGCCCTGAAAGCACTCGGGCAACTGGATGCCCAGGTCGCCCGCAGAATCCTGACCTTCTTGCATGATCGAGTCGCGCCACTCGAAGACCCGCGCAGCATCGGCGAAGCGTTGAAAGGCTCCA
>JBDKHX010000235.1:0-3784 GCA_039797415.1 Pseudomonadota bacterium
CGCTTGGCCACTGCCCACGCTGACCGTGATGCTGCCCGCATGGATGCCGCCCATGCACGCGAGGAAGCAGCCAAGCTGCGCGGCCAGCTCGAAGCCACTCAAGTACAAGCCACCGAGCTGCTGCGCGTTATCGGACAGAAGGAAGCCAGCGCGAGGCCGACACCGACCAAGAAGGCACCGTCGCAGAAAACGGAAAATAAAGTACTACAAGGGCTTCCCCACAAGTCAAGCAGCACCTGACCGTGGCGGCCGGCGCGCAGCACATCACCACGGAACGCAATTGGTTGCGGGATACTTTTTTCAGTAAGACAATTTTATTGAAATTTTTGTCACTTTATAAGCCAAATTAACCCTTTGCATGTCTTAAAATAAATGACGGGTTGAGTGACAAATTTTGATGCCTAGAGCTTTTCGTCTCACACTGTCACTTAATCGAACGTATATGTGACAGGAAAAGTATGCAAATTGGATACATGCGGGTATCGAAGGCGGACGGATCACAGTCCACCCATCTGCAGCGCGATACGCTCATCGCCGCCGGCGTGAATCCTGCTCATCTGTACGAGGATCTGGCTTCGGGCCGACGTGATGATCGCCCTGGCTTGGCGGCCTGCCTGAAGGCGCTGCGTGAAGGCGACACGCTGGTCGTATGGAAGCTGGATCGGCTCGGCCGTGACTTGCGCCACCTGGTCAACACGGTGCACGACCTGACTGCGCGTAGCGTGGGATTGAAAGTGCTGACGGGTCACGGTGCGGCAGTTGACACCACGACCGCCGCTGGCAAACTGGTCTTTGGCATCTTTGCTGCACTGGCCGAGTTCGAGCGCGAGTTGATTTCCGAGCGAACGGTCGCCGGACTTGTTTCGGCGCGCGCTCGTGGCAGAAAAGGGGGGCGCCCGTTCAAGATGACAGCAGCCAAGCTGCGCCTGGCGAAGGCCAGCATGGGGCAACCGGAAACCAAGGTCGGCGCTCTCTGCGAAGAACTGGGGATTACCCGGCAGACGCTCTACCGACATGTGTCGCCCCAGGGCGAGCTTCGACCGGACGGCGTCAAGTTGCTCTCCCGTGGTTCAACCACCTAGGTAGCAATGGTATGACTGAGCTACGTGCTAACTCTAAGCGGCCAACCAGGCTAAAAAATGATCATAGACGGCGCAAGTGTCAATTTTTTGACGGTCGTGTGTGAGCCAAGCATTACAATTTGAGAATGCGTTCGTGGTTGCTAGTCATTTTGATGATGTTAATGCCGTTGCAGCTGTCCTGGGCTGCAGTGGGTGCATCTTGCGCCCATGACCAGGATGCCACGGCACAGCACCTCGGACACCATGTCCACCAGCACCAGAGTTTCGAGGAAGCTCCCGCCAAGAAGTCGGCTGCTAGTGTTGCATCGCCAGATCTCGATTGCGGTACCTGCCACGCCAACTGCTCCATCGCTTTGCAGGCGGTGCTCTCTTCGTGGTTCGGCCAACCCAGTTCGGTGCTTCTGTCTCGACCGCTCCCTTGGTCGGAATCCTTGCTCGTTGATCGCCCAGATCGACCGCGTTGGACATCCCCGGTATGACCGGGGATTGTCTAGCCGCGCGATAGCACTGCGCACCTGTCAATCTCTGTAAAGCGCACCAGCCCCTTGGGGCTGGTGATGTTTTGTTTTTGGAGATTGATTGCATGCATTTTTCTCGTTGGGGGGCCTCCCCCCGCTTGCTCTGGCTCTGCGCAGTTGGGGTCATGATCGCCTTGGACCAGTTGACCAAGGCCTACTTCGCCGCGACGATTCCTTTCGGGTCTTCAATAGAGGTGACGAGCTGGTTCAACCTGGTCCATACCCTGAACGAGGGAGCCGCTTTTTCGCTTTTCGCGGATGCTGGTGGCTGGCAGCGCTGGTTTTTCATTGCAGTCAGCATTTTGGTGGTCGTTCCCATCACGCTCACCAGTCTGTTCAAACACATCGAGCCCTTAGAGCGGCTGGTCGGGGCACTGATCGTGGCCGGAGGCACAGGCAACCTCATTGACCGCATGTCCACAGGTGCAGTGACCGACTTTCTGGATGTGCACTGGCGCGGTCTGCATTGGCCGGCGTTCAACCTTGCCGATGTCTTCATCGTGATGGCCGTGATCGGCTGGGGGGTGCTGTCATTACAACCCTCCTTTACCAAAACTAGAAGCGAACCATGAAAAAGAACTGGACACTGCTGTTGCTGGCATGGCTGATTGCGACCACCGCCACGCTGGGTGCTCTTTTCATTGGCGAAGTCATGCTGATGACGCCGTGCACCTTGTGTTGGTACCAGCGCATCTTCATGTTCCCTATCGCAATCATTTTGGGAATCGCTTGCTTTGCCGATGACCGTCAGGGTGCGGTTTATGCCCTTGCACTGGCCTTGGGAGGGCTGGCTATGGCCGGCTATCACACCCTGTTGGTGGCTGGACTGATCCCCAAGTCCTGGGTGCCTTGCAGCGCTGGGGTCTCCTGCGCAGACCAAAAGCTCGAAATCCTCAATGGCATCCAGATACCTTGGCTGTCACTTGTCGCATTTATAGCACTCGCACTCCTCCTCACCACCTATCTGAGAAAGTCTTCCCGATGAATTCTAAAAAAATCACAGTTTCCGCTCTGATCATAATTATCCTGGCATTCTTCTTTCTGGGTATGAACTATTACCAGAAGCGTGTCCAGGACTCACAGGCCGAGAAGGTCAGTCAGGCAGAAAACAGGTTGGTTCGCTTTCATTCGCCAGTCTTTGGTCCGCGCAATGCGCCGGTCACGATCGTCGAGTTTTTTGACCCCGCGTGCGAGACCTGCAGAGCGTTCTATCCCATCGTCAAGGACATCCTCAAGCAGTACCCGAACGACGTGCGACTGGTGCTGCGATACGCCCCCTTCCATCCGGGCTCTGATGAAGTAGTCAAGCTTCTGGAAGCCGCCAAACGACAAGACAAATACCTGCCTGTGCTAGAGGTGGTGTTGGCCACTCAACCGCAATGGGCAGACCACGGTAAACCCAACATCGATCTGGCGTATCGCGCAGCGCAGGAGGCAGGCCTGGACATCGAGAAGGCGAAAAAAGACGCCCTGACACCCGAAATCGAGGCGGTTTTGAAGCAGGACATCGAGGACCTGACCTCCTTGAATGTCACCAAAACGCCAACTTTCATCATCAATGGTCGCAGCCTGCCAACTTTTGGTGACAAGCAGTTGAAGGCCCTCGTCGCCGAAGAAGTGACCAAAGCCAGGAAGTGAGATGACACAGCGCTTGTCACCTGTACCGTCGCAACCGACCTCCAGCCGTCGGCGTTTTGTGCAGATAGCCTTTGGTTGCGTAGCCGGTGTCCCTGCGCTGATGGCCTGTTCACCAGATGTGGCCAAATTCAAGAGTACCGACGTGACCGGTGCCACTTTTGCAGAGAACCTTCGGCTCAAGGATCAATACGGTAGCGTGAGAACGCTCAAGGACTTCAACGGCAAGATCGTGGTGGTCTTCTTCGGGTACACGCAATGTCCGGATGTCTGTCCGACGACACTGATGGGTATGGCCGAAGTGATGAAGCTGCTCGGCAAGGCTGCCGCGAATGTGCAGGTTCTGTTCATCACGCTGGATCCCGAGCGCGATACCAAGGATCTGCTCGCTGCCTATGTGACACAGTTTGATCCTTCATTCGTCGGGCTGTATGGCGATAAGCCCACTACGGCTGCAACGGCACTGGGATTCAAGGTGTTCTTCCAGAAGCAGCCGGGCAGCACACCGAAGACCTACTCCATTGATCACAGCGCCAACAGCTACATCTA
>JBDKHX010000236.1:0-3780 GCA_039797415.1 Pseudomonadota bacterium
CTCGACAAACTGCATCACATAAGCAGGCGGGTCGTATTGCATCGCAATGGCCAAAGTGTCAAAGCCTTTGGCATGGAACATCTGGTGCGTGGCCACCAGGTCAGGCATCTCTTTGACACAGGTGCTGCAACTGGTTGCCCAGAAATTGATCAGGGTGACCCGACCTTTGAGCTCACTGAGTTTGCGCTGTTGCCCATCGATCTGAGTGAAGGGCAGATCAGGCAATGTGGGCTGGGTCGATGGGGTGCATGCCAGCAATGACAGCGCCAGACACCAACCCAAAGCAAGCCGAGGCAACCACCCCACATGCAAACATCTCATCTCATTTCCTTCTGACTAACGAGATGCCACGGGCGCGGAGGCTGCCGGTGGCACAGGTGTTCGAGCGCTCAGTTTTTCGACCAATGGATCGGCCCAAGGGCCGGTGACCATGAACTCTTGGGTACTGGCCTCGGACACCTGCTTGCGCAATAGTACCTGCGCCAGGAAAGTCCCCAGCCCAATTGCTGGATTGATGGCAGCGTAGGCCAAGGAGGCCCCCACGGCGTTGACATCTGGCACCACATAAACATGCAGGTTCTGCGTTTCTTTGATCAGGTCTGCCTGACCTTCCATCAGGACCACGGCCTGAACCCCACGCATGCGCAGGTTACGCGTATCGGCAACGCCTTGGTTGATTTTGACCTGCCCATCAATGGCGTCAAAAGCAAAGCCTTGCTGGAACACATCACGGAAGTCCAAGGTCAGGCGCCGTGGCAAAGATTGCAAGCTCAACACGCCCAACAGCTTGGCCATACCGGGGTCGACTTTCAAGAACTGGCCATCATTGACCAGGACAGCCATGTCGCCCGACATGGTGGCGGCATCTGGCTCCAAGGGTGACCCTTGCCAACTGATTTGCCCGGTGACTTTGCCTTTACCGCCTCGCACCGTCTTAGGCAGTCCCAGGCGCGTCAAGGTGTCGCCCATGTTGTGCAGTTCAAGCGTGAAGTCAAAGCTGGATCGCGGGCGCGAACGAGGCGCCAACCCCAATTTGCGCAGCACACTGGGTGGCGTCATGGCTGACCAGGACCCCGTTGCATTCAACTGAGCCTCCGGAGCCCCCAGATTGAACTTGGTCATGCGCCACTCAGGGATCTGCACCCCACCACCCAAATTGACCATGCGGTTGGCAGCTTCAATCTCCAAGCGCCCCAAGGACAGGCCGCGCCAATCGAATTGATCGATCACGATGTCCAGTGCGGGCACAGATTGGGACACCGGATCCGCTGACAAGATCTGTTCAGCCGCCTTGTCTTCCAGGGCTTGCGCATCTGCGGCTGGGATGGACAGGCGACTCAAACGGGCGATCACACGCCCGGCCCCACGTCCGGCAGCTTGACCTGATGGCGAACTGTCGGGCAGCCACTCAACCTGCCCGGCCACCTGGTGCGAATCAATCACACCCCGCCACACGCCGGGCGAGGGATGAGCCAAGGTCACGGAGACATCACGCAGGGTGCGCTGCTGATACAAAACAGTACCAGCCTTCACAGTCAGGGTGTCAGGCAGATAAGCGCTATCGAGGTCTGAGCCCTTGGCGTCAGCCTTCGTATCACCAGGGGCCGATGCCGGTTGGAACACATGGCGCAATGCCTGCCAAGCGTCCAGGTCCAACACAGGCATGGCGGCTTGAAGGGCCACGCCCTTGGCGGGCAATACAGGCATGGCCACCGCCACGCCTTGTCCAAACTGCATCAGGCTGATAGCGCCACGCAAAACCTTCGCATCAGCGGCAGACACGTCACGGCGCAAGTCCACCTTCAGCCACGGTGCAGCATCGGCCAAGCCTGGTGTTTGGGGGTTACCCAAATCCACAACCAAAGCATCCGTCTGCCCTTGCGCATCATCAAGACGGTAAGTGACCTTCAAGGGCCAGGCCTTGTCTGCGGCCTTGTTCAACGGAACCGGCAAGTTGGCAGACAGGCCCTGCAAGGTCGACGTCACCTCCACCACCGGATAGCCGACCGATGCATCAGGCCCAGATCCTTTGGGAATGGCTACGGTGACAGTAAATGGCGACTGGCCCGTCAAACGAGTACCCAGCTGCGCCAGCAAAGGCCATTCCTGCGCTTGTCTCAACCCTTCAGCGGTCATCACGCCTTGTGCCACAAATTTAGGCGCACCAGAGGCATCACGCTGGCCATCGATGACCACATCTTCACCCCACAACTTGGTACGGGCTTTGACGGTCAAGCCCGACTCGGTAAAGCCTATGTCGCCAACCAGTGCATCAAAAATGGGCAAGGAAGGCGCCAACTTCAACGAGGCGCGATCTGAATCCTTGAGGGTCACCCGGCCCTTGAGCACGGTGTTTTCGGTGTGGTCCAGCGGGATGTCCAAAAACAGTTGCAGCGCGCCTTTACCTGTGCCGCGCGCCAGTGACAACATGTTGCCCGTCCAGCCGCCCACGGGCGATGTCGACAGGTACTTCAACACGTCATCAAGGGGGCCATCACCCTGCCCCTTGATCACCAGATGGGGGTCATCTGCACCCAGGTTGTCGATGCGCCCTTCCACGTTGCGCAACACAAACCCACCCGAGCCCAAGCCACCCAAACGCGCTTGTGCGCCTTCAATGCGCATCCGTTGGCCTTCAAAGATCAGGTCCCCATCCAGGTTGGAAAACGCGGGCCAATAGGGTTGACCTGATGGCGTCTGACCAGATGGCTGATCCAAGGGCACGTAGTCCAAGGTCACTTGGCGCACCGGCACATTCACCCGAAAGCGCCCGCCCACGTCATCCGGAAACGGAAACGCATTCAAATCGCCGTTGACCTCAAAGGTCACCTTCTCGCCTTGGCCCTGCTTGAGCGCATCTCGCACGTAGTACCGAGCGCTGGTGGGCAGCACCGAAGGCAGGTAGCGCCACACGCGACTGGCTTGCCCTTTGCTCAAGCGGCCGTTCAGTTGCAACAGCCCTGGCAACCGGGGCACGCCAGGCTGATCAGCCCGACCACCGGTTTGCCAATGCCCTTCGACCTCGCCTTGGGCATCCGGATTGGCAAACTGGGTTGGCTTGACGAACACATCGACATCCGGTGCATTACCCGCTTTTTTGGCGGCACGGATCTGCCAGTTCACCACAGAGGCCATGGTTGACAAGGGGATGCGAGGCTCTTCAAACACATCCGGAAATTCGATCCAACCTTGCTCCACTTTGAGCTCCGCCCGACCGCCGCCCTCATCGGCCTGAAAACTCACATTGGCCTTGGCCAGACCTGGTAGCCCAGCTTCGCGCGATGCAGACCAGGTCAAACCAGAGAATCTGCCCTTGGCGCGGTAGGTTTTGGGTGCATCCAGCAAGCCTTCCCAACGCCACTCCAAGTCGTCACCCACCCCTTGAGGTGCCAAGTCACCCAGCGCACTGCGCACCTTGCGTGACAAGGGCAAGCGGTCAGCCAGTTGAGCCAGCAAGGCTAGATCCAAACGCTCCGCACGAAAGACACCACCACGCGTCAGTTGCCAGACAGCAGGATCGAGCTTGCGAACCGCCCAAGGTGCATGGCGCCATTCCAGGCTGGCAGAACTGCTGGGCCAGACCAAGCCTTCGGCCGTTTCAAATCGCAGGTTTTGATACCCAAAGCCCGTGACCTCTTCCTCATGGCTGATCGACACTGTGCCGGCAACGTTCTTGAAAGCAAGGGGTTCCAGGTCAGGCGCCAGACGAACACGCACGTCTTTGACGTCCACATTCAGCCCCAGTCCCTGCAATTGCCCTTTGTAGATCGCCAGCTCACC
>JBDKHX010000237.1:0-3776 GCA_039797415.1 Pseudomonadota bacterium
CGGTAAGTGAACATGCCGCTGCGACGAAACCCGTTGGCCACCAGGCCTGAGTACACATCTGCATTGATCAATTGACTGGGCGTGGCCACCTGCGACCGTGCAGATCTGTCATCCAGATAACTGCAAGGGTAGGGGGCTGTTGCATAGAACTGCAACGAAGCCAGTGGTAGATCTTTGAGGTGAGTCACTCTGCTAGCAAGTAGCGCCAAAGGCAACGATCATAGGACCAAATGGCCGGAGGGGCGAGATCCCTGACCCCCCTCAAATGGGCTTCGAAATCCTCACGAGGCCAAGGGCGGGCGCCCATTGATGCCAAATGTTGGGTCTCCTGCTGGCAGTCAATCAGCTCAATACCTTGGTCTTGGCAAAAGCAAATCAAAGCGGCCAGGGCAATTTTGGATGCATCGGTCTGCCAGGCAAACATCGACTCACCGAAAAACATGCGACCGACATTGACGCCATAAAGACCGCCCGCCAACTTGCCGTTGATCCATGTCTCCACCGAGTGGACGCCCCCCTGTTGGTGCCACTGCTGATAGGTGCGTTGAATATCGCGCACGATCCAGGTTCCGTTTTGGCCAGGGCGCGATGTCTCAGCGCAGGCCTGAATCACGGTTTCAAAACTATGGTCGATGCGGATTTCGCAAAGCGGATCATCGCGAAATTTGCGAAGTGTTTTTTTGAGTGAACGGGAGAGCTTGAACTGCGCTGCCGGCAGCACCATCCGTGGGTTCGTCGACCACCAAAGTACCGGTTGGCCCGGACTGAACCAGGGAAAGATGCCATTTTGATAAGCCGCTTGAAGCCTAGTCAGATCCATGTCTTGACTGGCGGCAAGCAATCCTGGGGCGTCCGAATCGGTGCCCAATGCTTGAGAGGTCGAGGGGAATGCGTCGCCAGCTTCCAGCCAAGGAATCATGATCGAAAATAAAAAAAGCCCGATGGCGGACCACCGGGCTTAAAGGTACCTTAGAAAAGGTTCAAGGGTACCGAGGAGACAACCTTTCAGGGAGTACCGCTTGTTCAGGGCGGTATCTCTCAGATACGGTTAGTGAGGTGAAAGTTCAGTTTTTTCAGACAAAACCTTGCAAAGTTTTGTAAGTGGGCTGAACCCTCTAACCTCAGCCTCTATCAGGCAGCCTTACGTGGCGACTTGGTAGTGGCGGCTTGAGTTGCCTTCACTGCGGTGTTGGTGATAGCTTGGAAGTTGGCTTCAGCAACGTCAGCGGCTTGCTTGGCAGCCTTTTGGACGGAGTCAAAAGCGTTGTTGGCAGCGGCAACAGCCGACTTGACCAACACAACAGCGTTTTCAGTGCCAGCTGGAGCGTTCTTCACAGCGTTGTCGACAACGGAAGCGAACTTCTTTTGTGCGTCAGCGATTTGCGATTCAGCCATCTTGCTCACTTCAGAGCTGGTGCTCGAAGCGATGTCATACAGGTGGCGACCGTAAGCAGCAGCCTTCTCAGCGGAAGGTTGCATCAGGCTGGTTTGCAGAGCCAACAGCTCTTGCGCATCCTTGACAGCCAGCACAGCCTTGGTGTGCTCAGCAACTTCGTCCAGAGTTGTCTTTGCGACTTGCAGGTTCAGTTCCAGAACCTTTTCGACGCCTTCAAATGCCTTTTGGCCCAGGTCGAACAGGGTGGCGACGTTGGCTTTGTGAGTGGCCAGCAGTTGTTCAGCAGTCAGCATGTCAGATCTCCGTTGGATGATAATTGGGTTGTGTTGCACTGCAACATGATGCGTAGTATAGGTGGACTGAAAATTTATGCAAGCGCTTTTTGTGCAGTGCAGCAAAAGCGTTGCGCGACTGTCAAATTCCAGACGTTCAGGGGCGCTTGATTGATGGGCTAGTCAGTGGCAACCCGCATCGCCTACACTTGCGCGTTCTAAGAATTCTCACTCCTTGTGATCACATCATCATGAGCCTGCTGCAAGTCAAGCCCGGCGCTAAAGCGCCAGACGCCTTCAACGTCATCATCGAAATCCCAGCTAACGCTGACCCGATCAAGTATGAAGTGGATCATGAAACCGGCGCCGTGTTCGTCGATCGTTTCATGGGCACTGCCATGCACTACCCATGCAACTATGGTTATGTGCCTCAAACCATTGCTGCTGACGGTGACCCCGTTGATGTGCTGGTCGTGACGCCCTTTCCATTGATTCCTGGTGTGGTGATTCCTTGCCGTCCTCTGGGTATTCTGAAGATGGAAGACGAGGCTGGTGGTGATTCGAAGTTGGTGGCTGTGCCGACCGAAAAAATCTGCGCCATGTACAAGCACATCCAGAAGTTGGAAGACCTGCCGGAGTTGCTGGTTCAGCAAATCAAGCACTTCTTTGAGCACTACAAAGACCTTGAGCCAGGCAAGTGGGTGAAGGTTGTCGGCTGGGAAGGCATTGATGCCGCCAAGGCTGAGGTGGTGACTGGTCTGGCCGCTTACGCCAAAGACCACGCCTGATCGGTTGCTTTCCTAAAGCAAAGGCCGCCTGGAGTCATCCGGCGGCTTTTTTTTTTGTTTTTGGGGTCAACCACGCCTGCGTGTGTTCGTGTTGCGTGCCGCGTCGTGCTTTTGCTGGCGCCGTGATCTCTTGCCGGAAAGCCCCGTGTTTGGAGGGGGTGGTCTTATATAAGACACAAGTCTTTGGCATTTGAGTAGAAACACTGTAGACTTACGGGTTTTCTAGTACCACCCACTAACCCCTCCGGAGATCGTCATGACGAAACTCACCCGTGAACAGCAAATCGCTGCCCTGGAAAAAGACTGGGCCGAAAACCCCCGTTGGAAGCTCGTGAAGCGCGGCTACTCTGCAGCCGACGTCGTGCGTCTGCGCGGTAGCCTGCAGCCTGAGTACACCCTGGCCAAGAACGGCGCTGAAAAGCTGTGGGAAAAGGTCAACGGCGGTGCCAAGAAGGGCTACGTCAACGCTTTCGGCGCGATCACTGCTGGTCAAGCCATGCAACAAGCCAAGGCTGGCTTGGAAGCTGTGTACCTGTCGGGCTGGCAAGTTGCCGCTGACGGCAACACTTCTGAAACCATGTACCCCGACCAGTCGCTGTACGCGTACGACTCGGTGCCAACCATGGTTCGCCGCATCAACAACACCTTCAAGCGCGCTGACGAAATTCAGTGGGGCCGTGGTATCAACCCCGGTGACGAAGGCTTCGTGGACTACTTCCTGCCTATCGTCGCTGACGCTGAAGCCGGTTTCGGTGGCGTTTTGAACGCTTTCGAACTGATGAAGAACATGATCGCTTCGGGCGCTGCTGGTGTTCACTTCGAAGACCAATTGGCTGCTGTTAAGAAGTGCGGTCACATGGGCGGCAAGGTGCTGGTTCCTACACGTGAAGCCGTTGAGAAGCTGATCGCTGCTCGTTTCGCTGCTGACGTGATGGGCGTGCCCACCATCGTTCTGGCTCGTACCGACGCTGAAGCTGCCAACCTGCTGACTTCCGACTGCGACGACAACGACAAGCCGTTCGTCACCGGCGAGCGCACCCAAGAAGGCTTCTACCGCGTCAAGAACGGTCTGGAGCAAGCCATCAGCCGTGGCGTTGCTTACGCTCCGTACGCTGACCTGGTGTGGTGTGAAACTGGCGTGCCTGACATTGGCTTCGCCCGTGAATTCGCTCAAGCCGTGCACGCTGCTTGCCCTGGCAAGCTGCTGTCGTACAACTGCTCGCCTTCCTTCAACTGGAAGAAGAACCTCAACGACTCGCAGATCGCCAAGTTCCAGGAAGACCTCTCGGACCTGGGCTACAAGTACCAGTTCATCACCCT
>JBDKHX010000238.1:0-3773 GCA_039797415.1 Pseudomonadota bacterium
TTGCCGCAGTCTTCCAGCAAACCGGCTGCACGGTCTTTGTCTGATCCCTCGCAGGGATAGGGCTCGCCTCGGTAGTTGGGGTTGCGTTTGAGCACGTGGCGGCGGTCTTGTACAGCGGTCCACATCATGTAGGGGCCGGTGCCCACAGGCCAGCTGTTGAGCGACAGCCCATTGCCCGCCATGCCAGGTTGGGCGTAGAAGGCATCAGCCTCCCACGGAATGGGCGCCAGGAAGGTCATCGCCATCCAGTACTTCCACTGCGGATATTTGCCTTTGATGCGCAGCTTCAGGGTGTGTGAGTCAACCGCCTCAGCCCCGGCCAAGGGCCACTTGCGGAAATCCAAAAAGGGCTTGTCGCGGGTGGTGGGCGGCAGGTTGGCGCGCAGCTTTTTGTCTTCTTGTTTGATCAGCTTGCCGTAGTCCGCCAGCCCCACCACGTATTCGCTGAACACGCCAAACACAGGCGCAGCAGTGCGAGTGGTGGCGTGGCGTTTGACGGCGTAGACGAAGTCGTCTGCGGTCAGCTCACGTGTACCGGTTTGTTCAAACTGCCAGGGGCTGCGCTTGTCGCCCAACTGCTCGCGGCTCAAGCGGTGATAAAGGTAACCGCCTTTGGCATCCTTGGCAAAGGCTGGGTGCGGGGCAAACAAGATGCCGGGCTTGATGCGAACGGTATAAACGCTCTCGGCAATCTTGTCCGCTGGGGCATCCTCACCAACAGGCTTGCCTTGCTGATCGATGTACTGAGGCTGCACCACCTCTACCGCTGTCTTGGGCACCAGGGAATAGGGGCGCTTGAGGTAGTGGTAGCCGTAAAGCGGCTCGTAGATCTGGTAGGTGAACGGCGTCTCGTTGCTGCTATAGGACGAGGTTGGGTCCAGGTAGCGAGGCGAGCGCTCGTTGAAGGCGGTGTAAAGCGTGTTTTGTTCGGCAGCGCCGTCTGGATAGGGGCTGTTGTTGCAGCCCACCAGGACAGACGCGGCCAGCCCCAGGCCGAGGCTTTGAACAATTCGAAGAAGGACGCGAGAGTACCGTTGCATGAACCTATTGTGACTTGCCTTGACCCCTGCTCCTTCTACGGGTCATCACCACATCACAAAGGCGTCGCGTCCTTGCACCACCAGGTTCACTTGTCGGCCAATGGGCAAACTCAACTTGACGGGCACGTGGCCAAACGGCAGTCCGGTCAGAATCGGGGTTTTGGTCAGGCTGCGCAGGTAGGCGATCACTGTTTTGAGGTTGTAGCCCCGGTCCAAAGGCGATTTACGGAATTCCGTGAACGCCCCCAGCACGATGGCTTTTTGCTTGTCCAGCACGCCAGCCTGGTGCAATTGCAGCAAGGCGCGTTCAATCCGGTAGGGGTGCTCGTTCACATCTTCCAGAAACAACACACCGTTTTTGATGTTGGGGAAGTGATCGGTTCCCAGCAGGGCTTGGGTCACGGCCAAATTGCCGCCCCACAGGCGCCCCACCACATCCAGCCCGTCAAAGCCGACCTCGGTGCGAAAGCCCACGGCTTCCAACTCGCCGGTCATGGCTTCCACAAAACAGTCTTGGGTGACGTCGTCGCCGCCCTCAGGGCTGTCATCGCGACCAAAGTCGTCACAGGCCATGGGGCCTGCCCAAAAACCCGCTGAGACGCCCTCGCCCGGCTTGGCTGGGCCGGTTGCCTTGTGCGCCAAAGCAGCCAGTTGCAAAGCGGTGACGTCGCTGTAGCCCACCCAGGCCGTGCCCTTGTCGACACTGGCGCTGATGCGCTTCCAGTCCAAAGTGTCCAACAACCGGCTCAAGCCGTACCCACCCCGGGTTGCCAGGGCAACGGCAGGGGCTGCATCGGCCACGCGGTGAATGGCGTCCAGACGGGTGGCATCGTCACCCGCGAAACGTTGGTGTTTGGTCAGTGCCGAGGCATCCACCGAGGCATCAAAACCCAGTGCGGCCAAGCGCTTGGTGGCCCGGCGAACAGGCGCCGCTGCAGACACGATGCCCGCAGGGCTGTAGATGATCAATTGGCGTGACACGATGACGTTACCCCCGACAAAATGCTGCCCTTTGCAGCGCCCGTCAGTCTACGTGCAACGCCCTGTCAAACCGCGATCAAAGGCCGCTAAGTTGTGGCTTGGCCAGGGTTTTGACCTGAAAACTGCCATCGCTGTCAAACAGCCAGGCCTCGACGATGCCATTGCGAGACAGCTCGCTGCGTACCTGGTCTGGCACCTCGGCCACCTGAGCGCGGTTGACCGTTTCAATGGCACGAGCCAGCATTTCTGGTTGCTGATCATTGGTGCGCAGCACGTCCGCCACAAAGTGGCCATCCTCAGCCATCTTCACATTGAGCACCACCACGGCACGCAGCAGGGGCTGAGGATTGCGGTTGTGAACCAGGTCAGGCGATCCGGCATAAACCGCATGGGCAAAGCTTTTACGGAAGTCGTCCAGCGGGCCGGCAAAAGCGGGTTTGGCCGCGGCCAACAAGCTGGCTGCCAGCAAACTGAAACAGACTGTTTTTGCCATCATGAGGGGCTCCTGTTGGTTCACACACCTCATTCAGACTAGGCAAGCGCGCCGCGCTTGTGGCGATTTCTGCGGTGGCCATCACCCACAAAATGTGCGAGATGCCACAGCTTGGTCAAAAAGATGACCTCGCCCATTTTGCTCACAGAGACGATGACCGCCCTTTGAGCTGTTTGTCGCGCGATAGGGCGGCCTACTCGCCGTGTCACCTCAGATACAAGCGGTGACAAAAAAGGGCTTCAGTTAGACTCAGACGATGCAAATCCGCCCCTACACCCCGGCAGATGAAACCGCCGTGATCGCCCTGTGGCAGCGCTGCGAATTGACGCGCCCATGGAACGACCCACGCAAAGACATTGAACGCAAGCTGACCGTTCAGCCTGAGCTGTTTGTGGTGGGTGAACGCCAGGGCCAAATCGTGGCCACAGCGATGGCCGGGTTTGACGGACACCGCGGCTGGATCAACTATCTGGCCGTCAGCCCTGAGGTGCAAAAACAAGGGCTGGGTCGGCAATTGATGGCCCATGTTGAGCAAGCCCTAACGGCCATGGGATGCCCCAAACTGAATTTGCAAGTGCGAGCAGGTAATGCCCAAGCCCTGGCTTTTTACCAAGCCATCGGCTACGGGCAAGACGAGCTCGTCAGCATGGGCAAAAGGCTGATCTCAGACCAGCCTTGAGCGATTTATTTGTGGCGTGGGTTGATCACCCGGTCCAGCCAGCCGCCCAGCAACATCGCAGGGACAAACAGCCAGACCTCTGAGTTCAAGGACGCCACCGACGCGATGGCCGGGCCTGGGCAATAGCCCGTCAAACCCCAGCCAATGCCAAAAATGGCTGCGCCAGCAATCAATTTGCGATCAACAGCAACGGCGCTAGGCAGAAAGAACCGCTCGGCCAACCATGGCTTGGAGCGCTTCAGAACCAAAGCAAACGCCACCATGGTGACCAACACTGCGCCCCCCATGACAAAAGCCAAGCTCGGGTCCCAGGTTCCCGCCACGTCCAGAAAATTCTGCACCTTGACGGGATTGGTCATCCCAGCCAAAGCCAGGCCCACGCCAAACAAAGCGCCCGCAATCAGGCAAATCAAGAGTTTCAACATGTCAGCCTCGCGATCAGATGGCGATCAGGTGACGAACCACCCAAACCGTGATGCCGCCGGTGGCCATGAAGGTCATCGTGGCCAGCAGAGACCGCCAAGACCGGCGCCCCAACCCACACACGCCATGGCCGCTGGTGCAGCCATTGCCCAGCGAC
>JBDKHX010000239.1:0-3768 GCA_039797415.1 Pseudomonadota bacterium
TTCTTGGCTGCTTTTTTGGCTGCTGGCGCCTTGGTCACCGTTTTGGCTGGCGCAACCTTTTTTGCTACAGACGGTGCCGCCTGCTTCTTGGCCACAGGTGCCTTTTTGACAGCAGGCGCCGCTGCTTCGCTGGCCTTGGGACGGCCGGTTTTCAGGCTCGGCACGGCTTGCAGCGCAGACAGCAAAGCGGCATCAGGCAAGGCGCTCAACAAGGCCACCGCCGCACGCAACACTTCGCTCTTTTTGGTAGGGCGTCCCAGTTTGGCTGCGCGTTGCTTGACGCCGGTGATTTGGGCGTACTCCAGCTTAGGCATGGTGAAGCTGTCACGAACCAGCTTGGCTTTGACTTTGGATGCGTCAGTTTTGGATTCAGATGACAATTCAAATCTCCTTAAAACAATATAAACAGTTTATACCGTTTCAGACCAAACCCATACCGTGGGTGCGGGCGACTCACCCAAACAACATCACCAGCACTAACAGTTTGTGTTCTGTCAAATCCAATTCATTGCCCACAATGCATCACGCTTATCTTGCGGATAACCGACGCAAAGCGCACTACACTGAATCTGCCCTATTGATGAGGAACCAAGCGCATGCAAGTTTTGCTGAACACCGATACCCATGTTGATGGCCGCCAAGGGATGGCCGAACATCTGGAAACCGTCGTGAAGGATGCGCTCCATCGTTTTGGAGACCACGTGACCCGCGTGGAGGCCCATGTGACTGACGCTGTCAGCCACTCCAAAGCCAGCCCTGACGACATCCATTGCACACTCGAAGCCCGTTTGGTGGGCCTGACGCCTGTGGTGGTCAAAGACCATGCAGCCACAGCGCACCAGGCCATTCATGGCGCGGTCGACAAGCTCAAGCGAGCCATCAGCACCGCCATTGAAAAGCATGACACCAAGCGCAGCCCGGGCCTGTCCGAGCTAGCTGGCGATCAAGATCAAGAGTAATCCGATCCGCTGAAGCGGATCCAAGGGGACATGTCAGGAGGCCACACGGGCCCACTGCATGTCCTCGGTCAACACCTCGATGACACAGTCTGATGCGGCAACCGGGTCCACCGCCCCGAACCAATCAGACACATTGGCACCACATTCCTGGGCCTTTTTACTCAGTTCACGCCAACGTTCCTTGTTGATGCGTGCCTGACGACGCAAAGCTTCGCCGCCCATCAACTGGCGAGGCGCGATCCCCAAACGGTAGACCCCATTGCCAAACTGGCGCATCATGGCCAAGGTTGGCGCTTGGGCCACGCCATTGACCTCCAGGCTCTTGGCCGCCGAAGGCTCAAAGCGCTGGTTCACTGAAAACCAGGCCACGGGCAGCTCGACGACGGGGGTGTCTTCACGGTCAAAAGGCAGGATGTACCCGCTTTCCAGGATGCGAAGCAGGTTCGCTCCCAGGGTGTAATGCCAGGCCAAGATTGGCGTTTGATTCTTGCTCATAGTCGGCACTCTAACGTTTTCCAGTAAAGTGCTCGTCCGGTTGGGTTACCTGGCCCCCGGTTTTTTGCCAGGTGCCATCCATGAGGCTCCCATGACTGATCACTACACCGCCCTCGGGCTGGGCAGCGCCGCGACGCTGGCTGACATCAAAAAGGCCTTCCGCCAGAAGGCCTCGCTTTACCACCCCGACCGCAACACGTCGCCAGACGCACCTGCGCGCTTTCGGGCCGTGCAAGAGGCTTATGACGTGCTGTCTGACGATGCCAAGCGCCAAGCCTACGACGACAACCGCCGCCGCAACCTGCTGGACAGCCCGCAAGAGACCGCCCGCGACATCTGGCTCGGCTATTTCAGCCGCCTGATTTGAGCCCCGCCCTCTACGCGCCCCACGTTACCTTACAAAATTTCACCTCATGAACTTATCTCCAGCCTTCCACCACCTGCGCGCCGCCTACCAAGCCGAAATGGACGACCTGAGTTTCGACTCGGAAGGGCGTGACGTCCTGCGCCACCGCTTGGCAGACAAGCGCAAATCGCTGGATTTTTTGCTGCAGATGACCGAAGTGGCCCCTGAAATGGTCGCTGTCGTCTTCCACCAGGCTTTCAAGTTCAAAGCGCCAGCCGTGATGGACAACGTGGTCAGCCAAGAGCTGGACGACTGCCCAGATTGGGACGAGATCAGCGCCGACATCCAATTGGCGCCCTGGGCACAAAGCCTGGCCGAGATCTTTTTGCAGCAAGCGGATGGACAACGCTTCATGACCGTGGCCGCCGCCCTGGCCTACATGTACGACAAGCCCGGCGCCGCATCCTCGTCTTCTTCAGATGACGAAGACGATGAAGACCGGGATGACGACGATCACCGCGACCACGACGATGACCAACCGGTCGAGCGTGACGACGAAGATGACGAACGCGCCCGCGAAGAAGCTGGCGCCGACTGGTTGGCCGAACAAGGCTTTGATCGCAAAGACTGATCCAGCACACACACCATGAACGAAATTGCCCTCATCAAGCAGACGCAAAGTCTGATCGCCGCCGGTGACATCGTCGGTGCAGAAGCCATTTTGGTCGACCTGGCCGATAAGGAGGGCGACGGTGCCCTGATGGTCGTGCTGGAACAGTTGCCGCCCAAAGACATCCTGGCCGTGATCCGTGAATACGATCCGTCCAAAGAGTCGGTCATCAACATGCTGATCTCGCCCGAGCAATTTGCCCGCGCCGTGGTCATTGAAAAGCGCTACAAAGACCTGACCCGCACCCACCTGCGCGGCATGATCAACTCGATCATCTTCCGCGAAGATGCAGACCCGACTGAGTTCCTGACTGCCGTAGGTGACCTGGAAGGCGGCGCAGAGGCTTTGGCCGACTACTTCACCGACAAGTGGAGCCGCGTGGAAAGTTTTGCCCGCACCGGCAACTTCGACTCGCTGGAAGACGATGGCCGCATGATGTCCGAGCAAGAATTGCTGGCGTCTGCCCACGTCCGCCCCGTGCTGCAGCACGACGAAGTCGCCGATCAGGACTGGATGGAGCTGGCCTGGTTGCTGCGCTACCAATGCCCTGACCTGTTCACCGAAATGCTGCTGGTGCTGCGCGCCAAAGCCAGCCGCGGCGAAGACGCCCTGGACGAGGACGAGGAAGAAGAAAGCGACGGCAAGGTCGAAACCGGTGACACCGACCGGGGCCGCATCACCCAAGCCGCCCTTGACCCAGACGAAGAATCAGCGATCTGAACCCACTGGACCATGTCAGAGACCTCTCCCCAAGTGGCTGCTCAGCCCTCCGCTGTCTCGCTGTACGACGCACGCCCCTTCTTTGAGAAGGCGCTGCAGTACGGCGTTCAAAACGGCCTGATCAGCCAGACCCGGCTGGATGCCATGTGCATCGAAGCCCCAAAGGGCATGGTGCAGATCGCCGCCTACTTTGGCAGCGAGTTCCTGCGCCCCGAGCTGGAAAAGGCCCGCGAGCGCATGGTCAACATGATCAGCCTGTTCCTGGAGGAATCCACCGGCGGCGACCTGCGCCGCGCCGCCGAATCCCTGCGCGACCACAGCCTGCTGTCGCGCTCCAAAGGCGGCTCGGACATGCTCAAGAAGCTGATCGCCATGCCGCAGAGCAGCCACTTCGGCATGAGCGAGCGCAAGGGCTTCACGGACGATCTGATCCCCCACCTGGCCAAGTGGACGCTGCGCCCGATCTCCGACTACCGGGCCGAGCTGGCCGTGCGTCGCCAGTCGGCCGACCTGATCGAAGCTGCCACCTGGATGGCCAGCACCCTGGACACCGACGATGGCGAGCTGGAAGAATACGG
>JBDKHX010000240.1:0-3758 GCA_039797415.1 Pseudomonadota bacterium
CAACATGCGCACCTCGGCCAGATCCACGCCATAAAACAAACGTTCGTAGCGCTGATAGGCGGCCATGGCCTCGCCCAGGTTGTCACTGGCCAGCACCAGGTAACCCAACACCCCAACGTGATGCGGCTTCACCCCTGCGCCGATGGTCAATCCTGGGGCCAACAAGCCCGGCCGCCAGGCGCGCCCGAATGGCCGGCGCAGGCAAGGCTTCTCGGTCCAGCCAATCTGACAGGAGTTGAGTCCAAGCACCCGTAACCCGTAACCCGTAACAGCATGGACATGACTTTGGCGCCGATGGTTAAAACACAGGCATCGATTGTCTATCGACTCCAACCGCGACTGCCCACAGTTCACCCTCAATTGACGAGGAGTTGAAACCATGGCCGATATCCTTCACGCCCTGTTTTTTGTCTTGGTGGCGGGTGCTGCGTTCCTGACCCTGATCGTGCTGGAACGGGCCTACTGGATCCGTCGCCATCGCCCACAGGCTTATGAGATCAAAGAGGTGCTGAGCAACATCAGCATGGGCTTTTTGTACAAGATGGTGGACGGCGCCGTGGTGGCCATCTTTGTCACCCGCTTTTATGACGACGTGGTCCAGTGGGGTTTGCAATACACGCCCAGCAACCGCTGGCTTGGCATCGCCATCCTGTTTGTGGTGACCGACTTCGTGTTCTACATCCTGCACTGGTTGATGCACAAAACGCGCTACGCCTGGTGTTCACACGTCAGTCACCACAGCTCGCAGCGCTACAACCTGTCGACCGCTTTGCGTCAGAACTTTCTGTTTGACATCAGCGGCCTGGCCTTGCTGTGGTGGCTGCCCTTGGCCCTGATCGGCTTTGACAAGATGTCGGTCGTGGTCGCCATTGAGCTGAACCTGTTCTATCAGTTCTTCATCCATACCGAGGTCGTTGGGCGCCTGCCCCGTTGGTTCGAAGCCGTCTTCAACACACCGTCACACCACCGCGTTCATCACGGCAGCAACCCTGGCCAACTGGACACCAATTTTGGCGGCGTCTTCATCATCTGGGACCGCCTGTTTGGCACCTTTGTGGACAAGCGTGATGCCGGCACCATTGCCTATGGCATCGCCCAACGGCAACCCCGCACCCTCAACCCCTTGCGTTTGAACCTGGACGAATGGTTTGCCATGTGGCGTGATGTTTGGCAACGCAAAGACCTGCGCGTGTTGTGGAAGCACCCTGACTGGGTGGCGCCATCCCGCTGACACAAGCACGCTTGGCTCAACGCCAAGCTTGGGCCACCCGTTGATGCGTGGGATACCGATCCAACCACCACACCAGGAACACGCAACCAGCGGCTGACAACACGGTGCCCACGGTAAAGGCCCAGGTGTAGCCCAAGTGGTCACCCACCACACCGCCGGCAATCCCACCCAAACTGCCCACCAGGTTCACGATGCTGGCCAGCAAGGTGTAATCGGTTCCGGCGTGGTGCGGGTCAGATGCATCCATCATCAAGGCGAACAAAGCGATGGACGCCATCGTGCTGACGATGCCTTCGGCAATGGTGGCCGCCCACAGCATGGGCATGCCGCCCAAACCGACGGCAGCCAGAATGTACAAACCAAACGCCGCCACCTGCAACAAGCCACTGGACAGCAATGCAGCCCGGCGACTGACGCGCACCATCAACCAGCCGCCCAGCACCGCCCCCAGCAAACTGGCACCCGACCCGACGGCACCTTTCATCAAGGCAATGGTTTCCTTGGTCACCCCTTGGTCTAACAAAAACGGCGTGAGCAAAGACGTGACCATCTGGTCACCAAAGCGATAGCAAAAAATCAAACCGGCAAAGGTCAACAGCCCAGGTGACAGCACCCGATGCAACCAGGCCAGGGCCAACCGCCCCCCTTGCGGGATGACAGGGGTCTCAGATGCCGAGCCATCGTGGGCCAAGGGACCGGACTGTCGCGCAGGTTCTTTGAACCGCCAGACGGGCAAGGTGGTCAACGCCAACATGCCCGCCATGCACAAGAACATGACGGACCAATTGCTGCGTGCAAACAGCCACAGCAACCAGCCACCGCCCAAGATCATGCCCAGGCGGTACGCGCCCACCTGAATCGCATTGGCCAAGCCACGGTCTTTGCCATCGAGCATGCGCACAGCCAGCCCATCGGTCACGATGTCTTGCGTGGCGGCCATCAAGTTGAACAGGAACACAGCCACAAACAGCACGATGCTGCCCACCTTCATGTCCAAGGCCGCCAACACCAAGGCCATACAACATGCCGCGGCCTGCAAACCCAACAGCCAGTGTTTGCGACGCCCATGATGGTCAACAAAAGGGGCCCACAAGAACTTGATCGCCCAAGGTAGGGCCAAAAACTGCAGAAAACCGATTTGCGTCAACGACCAACCCACCTCACGCAACAGCACGGGCAAGGCCAGGGTAAAAAAGCCAAAAGGCAGACCTTGGGCCGCATACAAGCCGGTCAAGAGGGTGATTTGGTCTTGACGTGCCATCGTCACCGTGGCTGGCTGTTGCATCTCCATACGCCTCATGTCATCAAGCCAATCGGCCGGCCCTGAAATCTGCAATGGCCTGATGGATTTGCTCGGTCGAGTTCATCACAAAAGGGCCGTATTGGGCGATCGGCTCTTTCAAGGGCTGACCGGCGATCAACAAAGCGCGGACTTCTTGGTTCACATCCGAGCGGGCTTGCAATGTCACCCCATCACACTGGGGATCATTGGCCAGGATGGCCATGCGCTGAGCCGGTACCGTCGTGCCGGCCACATCCAGCACACCTCGGTACACGTACACAAATGCGTTGTGATGGGCAGGCAAGACCTGGCTGAAAGATGCCCCAGGTGGCAAGTGCAAATCCAGATACAAGGGTTGCGTCCCCGGTCGGGTGACGGCCCCCTGTACACCATGGCTCTCACCGGCAATCACGGTCACGGCCACGCCTTCAGGCGTCGTCAGCTTGGGCAAGTCAGCAGCCTTGAAGTCCTGATACCAGGGCTCACACATCTTGTCGGCAGCAGGCAAATTCAGCCACAGCTGAAAGCCTTCCATCACGCCTTCTTCCTGTTGAGGGATCTCTGAATGAATCACCCCACGGCCAGCCGTCATCCACTGCACGCCGCCGTTTTCCAGCAAACCTTCGTTGCCCGCGCTATCGCGGTGCTGCATGCGGCCCGCAATCATGTAGGTGATGGTTTCAAAACCCCGGTGCGGATGGTCAGGAAAGCCCGCAATGTAGTCATCGGGCTTGTCACTGCCAAAGGCATCCAGCATCAGATACGGATCCAGGCGGCGCTGCAACTGCTGCGTCAACACACGGGTGAGTTTGACCCCCGCACCGTCAGAGGTCGGGATGCCAGCAATCAGATGTTCAACAGGGCGTGCTTTAACCATACCCGCCACGATATCACCAGGTCAGCTCACAGCTCGTCGTACTTCTTGCTGCTGCCTTTGGCTTGTTCAACGGGGTATTTTTGCTCGTTCAACGCGACCTTGCGCTGGGCTGCATCAATCAGATCCACGCCCAGCTCATTGCCCATCTGGATCAGGTACAGCAAGACGTCGGCCATTTCAAAAGCCACCTCCTGCTTTTTACCTGCATCCAGATGTCGGCTCTGGTCTTCGGTCAGCCACTGAAAGTGCTCCAGCAACTCGCCAGCCTCCACAATCAGGGCAGAGGCCAAGTTTTTAGGCGAATGAAACTGGCCCCAGTCTCGCGCCTGGGCAAAGGCTTGAAGGCGCTGTGCCAACTGGTCCAGTGA
>JBDKHX010000241.1:0-4507 GCA_039797415.1 Pseudomonadota bacterium
GGTGGCGGCGCCTTGGATCCATCCAGCCTGGCTGTGTTGGCTCTGATGATGTGGTTGACGCTTATTGGGGGCGGCAGGCGGTAAAGCCCTTGCCCTCAGGCATTTTGATGCCACCCAGTGTGACCTGGATTTTGGCGTTGGCCTGTGGGATGCGAATCACCTGAAGGTCCATCGGTGGGCGCGATGAGACTACGCGGGCCGTGCGGATGCCGCGTGCACGCCAGCCATTGAGGGCGGCCATGGCTTCGTCCTGGCGATTGAATTTGCCCAATGACAAGCCGTGAGCCAGAGCCGGCGGGCTTTGAATTTCTTCCAGCACCATGTTGCGCATGCGCTTGAGCTCGATGATCTTGCGGGCGTGCATGTCTGGATCGGGGTAGGGGCCCATGTAAACCAGCCATTCGCCAGGCAGCGCAACGGTGTCACTGGTCCAGCTTCCGCTAGGCAACTGGCCGCGAATGGCTTCGGTGACTTGTGCGCCTTCGGCGGAATCAAAGGGACCGGCTTCCAGGCAGATGGGGGCCTCATTGACCATGCTGGCCGATGCGCTGGGCGCACTGGCGGCGGTGGCTGATGTCGTACCAGGGGTGCTGGCCTGGCTGGCCACCAGGATCAGCTTGTCAGGGTTGACCTGTTGGGCCAGGCGCTGGGGTTCATGCTGGGCATCGGGTTTGACGCCGGTGATGCCATTGAGCCAGCCGTGGGTCCAGCCATAAAAGGCAGCGTTGACCAGTAGCAGCACAAGAACCAGGGAACGCAGCATGAAACTCTCAGGAGGGGTTAAGGGGTTTGCAGGCGGACGCTGACGTCGCCCGATGTCCAAGTTTGAATCTGGTCGCCAGTATGCACGAGCAACGCGCCTTGTTCGTTCACGCCCTGGGCCAAGCCACTTTGGCTGGGTTCCTGGGATGCCAGGTCTGCCGAGCCCGCCAGCAGGGGGACAAAGCCCGTTTGTTCAAAACGCAACACGGCTCGTATCAGTTCAGGGGCAACCCAGGTCCACACTTGGCCCGGCGTCAAGCGAGGGGCTTCAGCAGGCCAACGTTCTTGCAGGCTGGCCGATTGCGGCATGCCTGGCGCAGGGCGAACGTTCAGACCCACGCCGATGACTACCCACCGTTGCTGCGTGCTCAGGCTGGGTGCGCTGGTGGCCTCGATCAGGATGCCGCCCAGTTTGCGTTGCTGCCACCACAGGTCGTTGGGCCACTTGATTTGAGCGGGTGGGGCCGGATAGCCCAATTGCGCAAAAGCGGCGTCGATGGCCGATGCCAATGCAAGGCCAACGGCCAAGGACAGGGCGCTGCCGCCCCCTGGAATCTGCTCCAGACGCAAAGGCAGGCCCAGTGAGAAGGTCAGGCTGTCTCCGGGCTGTGCGGCCCACTGGCGGCCTTGGCGGCCCCTTCCTGCGGTCTGCGTGACGGCAGTCAGCAAGGTGGGGGTGGTCAGGCCTTTTCGGGCTTGTTCCATCAACACTGTATTGGTGGACCCCACCGATGGCAAAACGTCGACGCTCAATCCAGGGCAGGATTGGATGCTGTTTTGCCAGATGACCTCGGCGGCGGTGTTCAGGTCCGCCAGTGCTGCCGTTGCGCTGAGCGCGGTCAAGGCTGTGGGGACGCTGTTCATCGGGCTTAGCGGCGGCCGCGTTTGGAGGCCAGCATGGTGCCTCGGCAGTTTTCAGCGCCACACCAGCAGGCGTATTCCTTCTTGAGCTTGGCTGTCATGCGGGCATCAATGACCAAACCGTAGTCGAAGAACAACTCTTCACCAGGGTGGATGTCTCGCAGCGCTTTCAGGAAAACGCGGTTGCCGTCTTGCTCTGCTTCCAGATTAGGGTCACACGAGTGGTTGATCCACTTGGCTGAGTTTCCGTTGTACTTGCCGTCGATGACGTGACCGTCGTCCAGGTGGAAGTAAAAGGTGTGGTTGGGCTGATCTGGATCATGGGGATGGCGGTCAAGTGCCTCTTCCCATGTGATGATTTCACCCTTGTACTCAACGACGGTGTCGCCCGCTGCGATATCTTGTATGGCGTAGACACCCTTGCCGTGGATGCCCGATTGACGTACTTGAATACGACGACCGGCTGCAGATTTGGAAGAGGGTGCTTGCGTCATCGACAACTTTATGTACATTGAATTGAGTGGGCGCGCGCGTGTGTGCGTGTGCGCATGCATGCGTAGGTGCGTGTGTGCGCGCGAGGCCCGATTCTAGTCAACAAAATACAGAACCCATGAGCAAAGCCCTGGTCATCGCTGAGAAGCCCTCTGTTGCGCAAGACATCGTGCGGGCCTTGACGCCGGTAGATGGCAAGTTTGACAAGCATGACGACTACTTCGAGAGCGAGCACTATGTGGTCAGCTCCGCGGTCGGTCACCTCGTTGAAATCAAGGCGCCTGACGAATTTGACGTCAAGCGCGGTAAATGGAGCTTTGCCAACCTGCCGGTGATCCCACCGCACTTTGATCTGAACCCGATCGACAAGAGCAAGGGCCGCCTCAATGCCCTGGTCAAGCTGATCAAGCGCAAAGATGTGACGTCTTTGATCAACGCATGTGACGCGGGGCGCGAGGGTGAGTTGATCTTCCGCTTGATCGTGCAATACGCGCAGGACAGCACCGTCACCACCAAGGCCAAAGGCCTGGGCAAGGGCGTGCAGCGCTTGTGGATGCAAAGCATGACGCCGCAGGCCATTCGTGACGGCTTTGACAAGCTGCGCACCGATGAGCAGATGCAACCGCTGGCCAACGCGGCGCGTTGCCGCTCGGAGGCCGACTGGCTGGTGGGCATCAACGGCACGCGCGCCATGACGGCGTTCAATTCGCGCGATGGTGGCTTCTTCTTGACCACTGTGGGCCGGGTGCAGACCCCGACCTTGTCCATCGTGGTGGAGCGTGAAGAAAAGATCCGCAAGCACGTCTACCGCGACTATTGGGAGATCCGCGCCAGCTTTGGGGCCTCCCAGGGCGCGTATGAGGGGAAGTGGTTCGATCCAGAGTTCAAGAAAGCCAAGAACCCGATTGAGGGCTCTGCAGACGCCGAGTTGAAGGCCGATCGTGTCTGGTCAGCCGCAGAAGCGGATGCGATTGCCAAGGCGGTGGACGGCCAGCCCGGCACGGTCACCGAAGAGGCCAAGCCCAGCAACCAGTCCAGCCCCTTGCTGTATGACTTGACCACGCTGCAACGTGAGGCCAACTCGCGTTTTGGGTTCTCGGCCAAGACCACGCTGGGTTTGGCTCAGGCCTTGTATGAAAAGCACAAGGTGCTGACCTATCCGCGTACCGACTCGCGCGCACTGCCGGAGGACTATGTCGGTGTGGTCAAGCAGACCATGGAAATGATCGCCAGCGAAGACATGCCGGGGCCATTGCGCGAGTTGGCGCAGCATGCTGGCAAGGCCTTGAAGGAAGGCTACGTCAAGCCCAACAAGCGTGTGTTTGATAACAGCAAGATCTCGGATCACTTTGCCATCATCCCGACGCTGCAAGCACCCAAGAGCCTGACTGACATCGAAGCCAAGTTGTATGACATGGTGGTCAAGCGCTTCCTGGCGGTGTTCTTCCCGCCGGCCGAGTTCATGGTCACCACCCGTATCACCAAGGTGGCGGTGCCTGGCGCGGAGCATTGCTTCCAGACCAACGGCAAGGTGCTGGTCAAACCAGGCTGGATGGCCGTTTACGGTAAAGAAGCGCAAGACGAAGATGCTGCCACCTTGGTGGCTGTGCAGCCTAGCGAGGCTGTCAGCACGGACGATGTGGCGGTGAACGCGCTCAAGACCAAACCACCCGCACGCTATTCGGAAGCCACGCTGTTGAGCGCCATGGAAGGCGCGGGCAAGCTGATTGACGACGAAGAGTTGAAGGCAGCGATGACCGAAAAGGGCCTGGGCACACCAGCCACCCGCGCGGCCATCATCGAAGGTTTGATCACTGAAAAGTACATCATCCGCGAAGGCCGTGAGCTGATTCCCACAGCCAAGTCATTCCAGTTGATGACCTTGTTGCGTGGTTTGGGCGTGGAAGACCTGACCAAGCCTGAATTGACCGGCAACTGGGAATTCAAGCTGTCCGAGATGGAAAAGGGCCGCTTGAGCCGCGAGGCCTTCATGGCCGAGATCGCGTCGATGACGCAGCGCGTGGTGCAAAAGGCCAAGGAATACGATCGCGACACCATCCCGGGTGATTACGCCACTTTGAGCACGCCTTGCCCCAACTGCGGCGGTGTCGTCAAAGAAAACTATCGTCGCTTCACCTGCACCGGCAAGCATGGTGGGGATGCCGAAGGCGCAACCGGTTGTGGCTTCAGCATGACCAAGAGCCCTGCTGGCCGCAGCTTCGAGTTGCCTGAAGTGGAGCAACTGCTGCAAGACCACAAGGTGGGCCCGATCGAGGGGTTCCGATCCAAAGCGGGCTGGCCTTTCACGGCTGAGCTGAAGTTGGTGCGCGACGACGAGTTGAACAACTGGAAGATGGAGTTCGACTTTGGCGAAGCCGCCAAGAAGGATGAC
>JBDKHX010000242.1:0-3732 GCA_039797415.1 Pseudomonadota bacterium
GCCCGCCACCCCTGCCCAGAAGATGGCCGCACCCAACGCGTCTGGATTCAACCCAGCGGGCTTGAACAGTTGCCCCCTTTGCGTGAGGCCATGTCGCGCATCAACCGCCAACTCACCGCCGGCTTCACCGAAGCCGAATTGCAAACCGTGGCCCGCTGGCTGACACATGTTCAACAGCTCAACCCGGAAGACCTCGCCCCCTCATCCCATGACTAAGCCCACCACCCCATCCAACAACAGCACCGGCGAACGTGTCGAGATCACGTGCGCCGATGGTGTGCGCCTGCAAGGGCACTTCGTAGCCGCGCATGGTGAAACACCCAAAGGTTTGCCCGTGCTGCTGTGCCCCGCCACGGGCGTCAAGCAACACTACTATTTGAAGTTTGTAAACTGGCTTGCAGGACACGGACACGACGTGCTGGTGTTTGACTATCGCGGCATTGGTCTGTCACTCAACGGCCCGCTGAAACACTGTCGGGCCACACTGGCTGAATGGGGTCAACAAGATCAGGTGGCCGCCCTTGATTGGCTACTGACACGCACAGCGTCCCAGCAAGTCTTGCTACTTGGCCACAGCGCTGGCGGGCAAATGATCGGGCTGCTCCCTAATCACCACCGTGTCGCTCGTCTGGTGGGGGTGTCGGCATCAACCGGTTGGTTGCGCGGCATGCGTCCCAGTTTCCGCATCAAAGCGTGGTTCGGCTTACGCGGCGTGATTCCAATGGGTGCCCGCATCAAAGGCTATGCCACCACCGCAGCCATCGGCCTGGGCGAGAATTTGCCAACCCAGGTCGGGCTTCAGTGGGGCCAATGGTGTGCGGCCGGTGGCTACGCCACAAATGCCGTGCGTCACCAGCCCGACCGAGATTTCCACGCCCAGGTACGCACCCCGATCACCGTTCTGCACGCAGCAGACGACGACATTGCCACCCACACCACGGTGGCCGACTTGTTGCGCACCTTTCCCTCTGCGCCCAAACAGGCGCACTGCATCACGCCCGCCAGCCATGGGCTCAAAGCGATTGGCCACATTGATTGGTTCCGCCCCTCCCACCAAGCACTGTGGCCGACCATCGCCACAGCACTTCACGAAGCGACCTGAGTCCAAAGTGACGTAAGCTCCTGTTTATCCCCTCTTTCAGGAGCCGACCTCATGCCGAGGCATTTGTGGGCACTCGCCTGCGTCATCGTTTTAACCGGCTGCGCCAGCCAACCCGACGGCGTCGCGCAGACCGGCCCGGTCATTGAAAACAGCATCGGCATGAAGCTGGTGGCGATCCCGGCGGGCGAGTTCCAAATGGGTAGCGTCGAATCCCCCGAGACACTGGCCAAAGCCTACCCCGGCTATGACAAAGAACGGTTTACCCAGTTGGCTGACGAAGGCCCCGTTCACACCGTGCGTATCACCCGACCCTTTTACATGGGCCAGCACGAAGTCACCGTCGGGCAATTCAAGCGCTTCTTGGCCGCATCGGGCTACACACCTGAATCCATCGCCGACAAAACGGGCGGCTATGGCTACAACCCCGACTACGTGGCTCAGCGATCGGCCAAACAAGATGCCTTTGAGGGGCGCGACCCGAAATACTCCTGGCAAAACCCAGGCTTTGCTCAAGGTGACCATGACCCCGTGGTCAACGTCACCTGGCATGACGCTCAAGCACTGGCCCAATGGCTCAGCCAGACAGAACATCGAAGCTACCGTTTACCCACCGAGGCTGAGTGGGAATATGCCTGCCGCGCAGGCAGTCGCACACGCTACCAAGGCGGAGATGATCCAGCATCCCTGAAAGACACGGCCAACGTTTTTGATGCCAGCGCCAAAAACAACTGGCCCGACTGGGCCCCGTTTGCGCTGCTATCTAGTGATGGGCACCCCTTTACAGCACCGGTTGGCCAGTTTGCACCCAACGCTTTTGGCCTGCATGACATGCATGGCAATGTTTGGGAATGGACCGCAGACTGGCATGACGACCACTACTACGCTCACGCTCCTGTTAACGACCCGCAGGGGCCAGAGACTGGATCGGTTCGCGTGCGTCGCGGCGGATCATGGCACACCTGGTCGTTTTATGCGCGGTGCTCGTATCGGAACTGGAACGCCCCCACCACCCGCTACACACTGGTCGGCATTCGCCTGGTGATGCAAGACAAATGAGAATTCTCGGTATTGACCCCGGCCTGCAAACCACCGGTTTCGGCATCATCGAAGCCGATGGCCCCCGCCTGCATTACATCGCCAGCGGCACCATCAAAACCAAAGAGGCCGCACAAGGCGATTTACCCAACCGCCTGAAGCTGATCTTTGAAGGCGTGCGCGAAGTGGTCCAGCGCTATGAGCCCGCACAAGCCTCTGTCGAAATCGTCTTCGTCAACGTCAATCCCCAGTCCACCTTGCTGCTTGGGCAGGCCCGTGGGGCAGCGATTGCCGGTTTGCTGGCCAACCCCAACTCGCCCACCGTGTCCGAATACACCGCTTTGCAGATGAAAAAAGCCGTGGTGGGGCATGGACATGCGGCAAAAGCGCAAATCAGACACATGGTGATGCGACTTTTACAACTGCCGCGCGAGCCCAATAACGACGCCAGTGATGCTTTAGGACTAGCCATCTGTCACGCGCATGCAGGACATGCTATGGCCCAATTGGCGCAAGCCACAGCGCTCACGCGTCGAACACATGCACAGATAAAGGGCGGCCGAGTCTATTGACGCCCCGCAATCAGGCATTTCGATCCTCCCCCCTTACGCTAGGGGTAACCCGAAAAGACAATCGCTGGTTGAATGAACCACTAGTCTTGTCTGACCTGACCTGACCCAAATTAAAGGGATATTCATGAAACGCATCACCACTGCATTGTTGACAGCCGCCACCTTGGCTGCAGCCGGAGCGGCGCATGCCGGCGGCTCGATCTTCGCCACTGAGCCTGGCGCCGATGGCTTAAACATCAGCACCAAAATCTTCAACGGCTCCAGCTACGAAATCACCAAGCTGACCTTTGATTTCACTGACACGCACACCACCGATGGCAGCAATCTGGTCATCGATGGCAGCCCCTTCAGCTTCACAGCTCCCGATGGCGGCAGCGCTTCGTTCTTTGGTAGCGGCGCCGTGTTTGGCTTCAACTTTACAGGTTTCACAACCTTTGAGAAGTTCAGCTTCGGCTGGGATCCAGACTCCGCCATCAGCGGTCACTACAATGCAACTAGCTTGGACTTCATCGGCGCCAAGGTGACCGCACTGACCACCAATGGCACCTACTTTGGCAAGTTTGAGCTGGTTGGCGGCGGCCCTGACGTGTCCGCCAGCCTGACACCCGTACCCGAGCCAGAGTCCTACGCATTGGCCCTGGGCGGCTTGGCCCTGATGGGTTGGGTTGCTCGCCGCGGCGTCAAGCAAGCCTGATAGGCCGCTTACTGCCCGTCCTTGATCATCCGCCCTTGAGCGGACTGGATAGGACGGGCATTCATCGGATACATCTTGGAGAAGATGGCGATTTGCTCGCGCGACATTTGTGCGGGCTGCTTCATCACCATCCACAGCACGCCCTCTGAACAAGGTGGCGTGGTCAATGAACCCATGTACGTGAAGTACTGCTTGCGTTCTGGCAAGATCAGGTTCAAATCAATGGGCACCGACGAAGCCTGTTCCATGCCCTTTTCAAGCGGCAAAGCGTTCCACACCAATTGCATCATCGGGTGCTGATTGCCTTGGTCGATCAAGACCGCAATCAC
>JBDKHX010000243.1:0-3720 GCA_039797415.1 Pseudomonadota bacterium
ACGGTCATCAAATGGGGTTCTCGAATGGGCCAGAGGCGGGTAATGCTGGTGAAGGGCCGCGTAATAGAACGGCATGCCTTAAAATGACTCTTTTTCCATCGAGCCGCGTTGGGCGCTGTCAGCAGCCTGAATCAAAGCGCGGCTACTCCAGGCGAGCATCATGGGACGCACCCTTTACGACAAGATTTGGGACGAACACGTCGTCCACACCGAAGATGACGGCACCGCAGTGCTGTATATCGATCGCCATCTGGTGCACGAAGTGACCAGTCCGCAGGCTTTTGAAGGCCTGGACATCGCGGGTCGCAAAGTCTGGCGTCTGTCTGCCAATCTGGCTGTGAGCGATCACAACGTGCCCACGACCGATCGGTCGGAAGGCATCACGGACCCGATCTCCAAGCTGCAGGTCGATACCCTGGACAAGAACTGTGACCGTGTCGGTATCACGCAGTTCAAGATGAGCGACAAACGCCAAGGCATCGTGCACGTCATTGGCCCAGAGCAGGGCGCAACCTTGCCAGGTATGACCGTGGTCTGTGGCGATAGCCACACCTCTACCCACGGCGCTTTTGGTGCGTTGGCGCACGGTATTGGTACGTCTGAAGTTGAGCACGTACTGGCAACCCAAACGCTGTTGGCCAAGAAGGCCAAGAACATGCTGGTCAAGGTGGAAGGTACTTTGACCAAGGGTTGCTCGGCCAAGGACATCGTGCTGGCCATCATCGGCAAAATCGGTACCGCTGGTGGTACGGGTTACACCATTGAATTCGCTGGCAGTGCCATCCGCGCCTTGAGCATGGAAGGTCGCATGACGGTTTGCAACATGGCCATTGAAGCTGGCGCGCGCGCCGGTCTGGTGGCTGTGGATGACAACACCATCAACTACGTGAAGGGCCGTCCTTTCACGCCCGCTGGTGTTGAATGGGATCAGGCGGTGGCTTACTGGCGCACGCTGCATTCTGATGCGGATGCACAGTTCGACACCGTGGTTGAACTCAACGCCAATGACATCAAGCCGCAAGTGACTTGGGGTACCTCGCCTGAAATGGTGTTGTCCATCGACGATCGCGTGCCTGATCCTGAAAAGGAAAAGGACCCCGTCAAACGCTCGGCTACCGAGCGCGCGCTGCAGTACATGGCGCTGGAGCCCAATAAGTCCATCAACGACATCCTCGTTGACAAGGTGTTCATCGGCTCTTGCACCAACAGCCGCATTGAAGACATGCGCGAAGCGGCTGAGGTCGTCAAGAAAATTGGCGGCAAGGTTGCTTCCAACATCAAGCTGGCTTTGGTTGTCCCGGGCTCTGGCTTGGTGAAAGAGCAGGCTGAACGTGAAGGTCTGGATCAGATCTTCAAGGCGGCTGGTTTTGAATGGCGTGAGCCAGGTTGCTCCATGTGTTTGGCCATGAATGCCGACCGTCTGGAGCCAGGTGAGCGTTGCGCATCAACCAGCAACCGCAACTTTGAAGGCCGTCAAGGCGCCGGTGGTCGCACCCACCTGGTGAGCCCCGCCATGGCTGCTGCGGCCGCCATGCAAGGTCACTTTGTCGACGTTCGTCGCATCGCCTGATAGATCTGGATCACAACCATGCAAGCATTTCGCATTCACAAGGGCCTGGTGGCCCCGATGGACCGGGATAACGTTGACACCGACGCCATCATCCCCAAGCAATTTCTGAAGTCGATCAAACGCACGGGTTTTGGCCCCAACTTGTTTGACGAGTGGCGCTATCTGGATGCCGGTGAACCCGGTCAAGATCCGGCCACTCGCAAGGCCAATCCAGATTTCGTGCTGAACCAGCCGCGTTACAAGGGCGCTTCGGTCTTGATCGCCCGCAAGAACTTCGGTTGCGGCTCCAGCCGTGAGCACGCGCCTTGGGCTTTGGATCAATATGGCTTCCGCGCCATCATCGCCCCAAGCTTTGCAGACATCTTCTTCAACAACAGCTTCAAGAACGGCCTGCTGCCGATCGTGTTGACCGAGTTGCAGGTGGATAACCTGTTCAACGAAGTGGCAGCGTTCCCTGGCTACGAGCTGACGATTGATCTGGAAAAGCAAGTCGTCGTCAAACCTGCTGGCTCCGAGTTGCCCTTCGATGTTCAACCGTTCCGCAAGTTTTGTTTGCTCAATGGCTTTGACGACATCGGCCTGACTTTGCGTCATGCTGACAAGATCAAGGCCTACGAGGCTGAGCGCCTGGCTCAAAAGCCTTGGTTGAACCACCGCATTGTTTGATTGAGACCGCACATGTCTATGAAGATTGCAGTTTTGCCGGGTGACGGCATCGGCCCAGAAATCGTCACTGAGGCGGTCAAGGTTCTGAACACATTGGACCTGTCTTTCGAGTTGGAAGAGGCCAAAGTCGGTGGCGCGGCGTTTGATGCGCATGGCCACCCATTGCCTGAGCACACCTTGAAGCTGGCGATGGCATCTGATGCCGTGTTGTTCGGCTCGGTGGGTGACTGGAAGTACGACAAGCTGGACCGCCCTCTGCGTCCTGAGCAGGCCATCTTGGGCCTGCGCAAGAACATGGGTCTGTTTGCCAACTTCCGTCCTGCCATTTGCTACCCCCAACTGACACATGCTTCCAGCTTGAAGCCTGAGTTGGTGGCGGGCCTGGACATCCTGATCATTCGTGAGCTGACGGGTGACATTTACTTCGGTCAGCCTCGCGGCCGTCGTGAATCGCCGGATGGTGAGTTCAAGGGTGCGCCGGAAGCCTTCGACACCATGCGCTACTCGCGTCCTGAAATCGAGCGCATTGCTCACGTGGCCTTCCAGGCCGCTCGCAAGCGCAACAAGCGTGTGACCAGCGTCGACAAGGCCAACGTGCTGGAAACCTTCCAGTTCTGGAAGGATGTGGTCACCGAGGTGCACGCACAGTATCCAGACATTGAACTGGATCACATGTATGTGGACAACGCCGCGATGCAGTTGGTCAAGGCGCCCAAGAAGTTCGACGTGCTGTTCACGGGCAACATGTTTGGCGACATCTTGTCAGACGCTGCTGCCATGTTGACCGGTTCGATCGGCATGCTGCCTTCGGCCTCGCTGAACGCCAAGGGGCAAGGCTTGTATGAGCCTAGCCACGGCTCTGCCCCCGACATCGCCGGCAAGGGCGTCGCCAACCCCTTGGCCACGATCCTGTCTGCTGCCATGATGCTGCGCTTCAGCCTGAACCAGGAAGAAGCAGCTTCGCGCATCGAACGCGCCGTGCAGTCCGTGCTCGAACAAGGTCTGCGTACGCCCGACATCTACAGCGAAGGCACCAAGAAGGTCGGTACCGTTGAAATGGGCGAAGCTGTTGTGGCTGCCCTCAAGGCCCAGGGCTGAGCCCGGGAAGGAAATTAATCATGGCAACGAAATTGGTTGGTTTGGTCGGCTGGCGCGGCATGGTCGGCTCGGTGTTGATGGATCGCATGCAAGCCGAAGGTGACTTCGAGCTCATCGAGCCTCTGTTTTTCTCGACCTCGAATGCGGGTGGCAAAGCCCCCTCGATGGCCAAGAACGAGACCACGCTGCAAGACGCGTACAACATCGACGCCCTCAAGCGTTGCGACATCATCCTGACAGCCCAAGGCGGCGACTACACCACCGAGGTGTTCCCCAAGCTGCGTGCTGCGGGTTGGAATGGCCACTGGATTGATGCTGCGTCGACACTGCGCATGGCCGATGACGCCGTCATCGTGCTGGATCCGGTCAACATGCCTGTGATCAAG
>JBDKHX010000244.1:0-3711 GCA_039797415.1 Pseudomonadota bacterium
TGACGCTCAATGCCCTTGGCATCCATCGGCACAATGATCAAAGACTTGTTCTCGTGAACCTTGCCTTCGGATGTATTGGCCAACAAGCAGCACCAGTCAGCCTGCATGGCGTTGGTGATCCACATCTTGGAGCCATTGATCACATAGTCGCCACCATCGGATTTGGCCGTGGTCTTCAAAGCAGCCACGTCAGAGCCACCACCGACTTCACTCACGCCAATACAGCCGACCATGTCGCCAGCGATCGACGGCGCCAGGTATTCCTTCTTCAAGGCATCCGAGCCAAAGCGGTGCAAAGCAGGTGTGCACATGTCGGTCTGCACGCCAATGGCCAAAGGCACACCGCCACAGTTGGCAATGCCCAAGGCTTCAGACGCGACCATGGAGTAAGAAAAGTCCAAGCCCATGCCACCGTAAGCGGTGTCATATTTGATGCCCAGCAAACCCAGGTCGCCCGCCTTTTTGAACACTTCATGCGCAGGGAAGTGGCCAGCCTTTTCCCACTCTTCCGAATAGGGATTGATCTCGTTTTCGACAAAGCGTTTGACGGTGTCGGCCAGGGCCAGATGTTCAGGTGTGAATTGCATGGTTGTCTCCTCGATCAGTTCAGTGTGAATACCCTCGCATCACATGCGAGCGATGCCAAATGCATTGGGGCGCAGGTTGCGCTTGTCAGCCTCAGCGGACATATCCAGGCACATCGACAGCACACGACGTGTGTCGCGCGGGTCGATGATTCCGTCGTCCCACAAACGGGCAGTGCCAAACAGCACGTTGGACTCGGCATCCAGGCGCTTGCGAATCTCGGCAGACATGCCTTCCAGCATGGCGTCGTTCACAGGCATACCGGCGCGTTCCATCTTGCCGCGCGTGATCAACTCCATCACCTTCGCGGCTTGCGCCCCGCCCATCACCGCAGTGCGGGCCGATGGCCAAGAGAAGATGAAGCGCGGATCAAAACCCCGACCGCACATGCCGTAGTTACCAGCGCCAAACGAGCCATTGAGCACCACAGTGAACTTGGGCACGCGGGCATTGGCCACGGCTTGAATCATCTTGGAGCCATGCTTGATCGCCCCGCCCTTTTCTGCTGCAGACCCGACCATGTAGCCGGTCGTGTTCTGCAAAAAGACCAGGGGCGTGCCGCTTTGATCGCACAGTTGAATGAACTGCGCAGCCTTGACCGAACCATTCGGTTGAATCGGGCCGTTGTTGCCCAAGATACCAACCAGATGCCCATTGATGCGGGCGTGTCCGCACAGCGTCTCTGCGGCATAAGCAGCCTTGAACTCCAGGAAGTCCGATCCATCCACAATGCGGGCGATCACTTCACGGGTATCAAAAGGCTCACGGTCATCGGCTGACACGCAACCCAGCAGCTCTTGCTCGTCATACAAAGGCGCGGCCACATGAGCCGCCTCGGTGGACGAGTCCCACTGCAACTTGTCGATCACTTCGCGGGCCATCGCAATGGCGTGCGCGTCGTCTTCGCACAAGTATTCACCCAAGCCGGTGACTTGGGCATGCATCACGGCACCGCCCAGTTCTTCATCGGTGGTGTCCTCACCGATGGCTGCCTTGACCAAGGGTGGCCCAGCCAGATAGATGCTGGAGCGATCACGCACCAAAATCACGTAATCAGATAAGCCTGGCAGATAAGCGCCACCCGCGGTGGATGAGCCATGCACCACAGCCAACTGAGGCAGACCAGCCGCAGACAAGCGCGCCTGGTTGGCAAAGCTGCGGCCGCCCTCCACAAAAATCTCGCTTTGGTACATCAGGTTGGCGCCACCGCTTTCAACCAGATAGATCACAGGCAGCTTGTTTTCACGGGCAATCTCTTGGGCACGCAAACCTTTGCGCAAACCCATGGGCGAGACCGTGCCGCCCTTGAGCGCACTGTCACTGGCGCTGATCAGGCAACGCTTGCCCGCCACCACCCCAATGCCCACGATGGAGCCGCCACCCAATACCGAGCGCTTGCCATCGTCGTCGTGCATACCCAGGCCAGCCAGGGTGCTCAACTCCAGAAACGGCGAATCGCGGTCCAGCAAACGGGCCACGCGTTCACGTGGCAACAACTGGCCACGCTTTTCAAACTTGTCTTGCTTCTTGGCAGACTCATCGCGCACTTGTTGTTCCAAAGCGCGAACCTGCCCCAAGCGTTCAGACATCTTGTCCACATTGGCGCGGAAAGAGTCTGACTTGGTATTCAGTGCAGTACGTAATACGGGCATGTGATCAATCCTTCAACTTCAGCCTTGCAGCACCTTGGGCAAAGTCGCCCGATGGAAGCCATCAAAAGTCGGTGCAGGCTCGTGCTCCATGCTCGGGAAAATCGAGCTGTGCAAGGGGGCGCCACCGTCAATGGCCAAGGTGATACCGGTGATGAACGCGGCACCAGGGCTCAACAAGAAACAGATCACCGAGCTGACTTCAGCCTCCAGGCCCATGCGGCGCATCGGCACCTTGTTCTTGAGGTCATGAATGATCCCGGCCATCGCTGGGCCGTAAGAATCCATACCCGAGGAAGCGATCCAGCCAGGTGCCACAGCGTTCACACGCACATTGGCCACGGCCCACTCAAACGCTGCGGTCTTGGTCAGGTTGGCCATGCCCGCACGGGCGGCACCCGAGTGCCCCATGCCTGGCATGCCATTCCACATGTCAGCCGTCATGTTCACCATGGCACCACCATGCTTTTGCATGGATTGGTTGAACACCTCACGGGCCATCAAAAAGCCGCCCGTCAGGTTGTTGGCCACCACAGCCTCAAAACCACGCTTGGAGATGGCCTGCAAAGGCGACGGGAACTGGCCACCAGCGTTGTTCACCAAGCCATGGATGCGACCATGTTTGGCCACCACAGAGGCCACTGCTGCCTTGACCTGATCTTCATCACGGATATCGAACGCAGCGGTGTCAACCTTGCCGCCGTCTTCCAAAATCTCGGCAGCGACCTTGTCCAGCTTTTCCTGCGTGCGGCCCGTCAACACCACGGTGGCGCCCAAGGATGCCAACTCGTGCGCCACGCAACGGCCAATGCCACTGCCGCCACCCGTCACCACGTGTACCTGCCCAGCAAACACGCCGGGAGCCAGCACACTGTTGTATTTGGTTTTTACCGAATTGCTCATAGCTCTTTCGGCCAACACAGGCCAAGTCATTTGATCGATGAGCAACTGTAGGATTGGTTGACGTTAACGTCAACTGAATTCCCCTTAGGTAAAACACTTATACAATACGTCAACCTGATCTTCTACGCTCGGCCCACTTGCCGCCTGCGTGTGGTTTGACGGATGACGAGGTTGAAATGAACATGAGCCAATTGCAGCACGCCACGATCGATGCGATCGAATCTGACGCCTTGGATGACGACACCGACAACTGGGCGGACGAGTTGTCAGCCAATGCACACCCACGCCTGCGCCACAGCGATGAGCTGATCGGCATTACCGAAATGTGCGATGCGTTCGAGGTATCCCCTCGCACCTTGCGCTTTTATGAAGAAAAAGGCTTGCTCACGCCACGCCGCATCAACGGCACACGCGTGTACTCCAAGCAAGACCGAGCTCGCCTGGCCCGCATCCTGCGCGCCAAAGCCTTGGGCACCCCACTGTCAGAGATCAAAAACTATCTCGACATGTATGGCCAACATGGCGAAGGCCGCATCCAACAGTTGATCTACGCCATCGAAAAAACCGATGCCGC
>JBDKHX010000245.1:0-4135 GCA_039797415.1 Pseudomonadota bacterium
ATAGGCGAGGCCTAGATCGCGCTGCAACTCGGGCAGGAAACGCGACACCACGTGGCCACCAGCATCGATGTCGATCTCACCGCCTTCCGAGACCTTCAGCTATGCACCTTCAACGACATATACGCGTTTGTGTTTTCCTGTGCTCAGGAAGAACAATATTGGCGTAGCTTTCTCCATGGATCTGTTTGTGGCGACGCATACGAATTGCTGCTTGCCTTTTAGCCAATACCAATCTGATGCTTGGCTAACTCCGACGCTGCCGTGCTTAACAAGTTCGTTGAACTGTGGTCGAGGGATGTTGATTGGGGTGGCTTGAGCGATTGGGTACACCCGTCCATTGAATGCAAGGCCTTCCGCCTCGCCCTTCTTTGCATACCCGACTGCCTTACCTCTAAAGACAACGGTGGTGGCCGTGTAGCCTTTCCAGTAGTCGTCCTCTTCGTCGAGGTCCTGAAATCGAATTTCAGTGACGGTGGTTAATCCTTGTGACTTGCCGCTCAGGCATGCCGCAATGTCAATCGCATTTGGCTGTCCTGCGATGGCGCTGAGGATACTCAAAGCCAGTCCAGACGCAAGGCATTGCTTGATCACAGCCACTCCTTTGATTTTGTGACGTTTAAATAGTGCGGAGACTGCTTCCAAAAGATCGTGCCTCCGTGCGCGGCCGTCGAGTCGTAAACGTGGTCTGCGCTGTCAATCAGTGTCTTTTCAGTCACGACCTTGCCGTTAACACGCTTCTTTGTCGTTTTGTATAGATTTGTCGTCGTGATGGTCGACTCTTTGATTTCGTAGATGTTGTGCGCTGGCTCGGTGAACTTGATGCCGTGTCTGACCTTGAAGTGTTTTTTGTAATTTGTCTTGATGTCAGCACCATCCCAGAAGTAGGCGCCGTTCGAATAGTCAGTGCCGCCCGCAAAGGCGTTCTTTGCCGCATTTACGGCGGTGCTCATGCCGGGGTCTTTATTGATCTGAGCTTCGGTAGCCTTCATCAGCTTTTTATACCGATCGTTGCCATCATTGGTCACGAAGGAGAACGACTTATCTTTGATTCCGAACTCTTTGATGGATGCGTATCCTCTTGCAAGTTGTTGACGGCGAAGGACGCTTGCCAGCGCGTACATTTCTTTTTCATTGTCGTCAGTGGAGCCTTCGCCATAGGCCATGGCTGCAAGTACGCGAGTTTCTTCGGTCAGCTTCTTTTCGTCGCTCATGATTTTGTCGTCCCTGACTTGTTGAGCCAATACACAATGTCGATGCCTGTGTCACCCTGAATAGTGGGGGTGTGCCCATTTGAGAAGTCGCCTGATTGCACCGTTACGCTGCCGTTCTCATAAAGATCGTAGCGATACCCTCTGATTGGATGGCCTTGATCATCGAGCAGACTGTAGAACTGCTCGATGACTTCATCATCGCCATGTGAGTCGACGGGTTGCGCATACACACCTGTAGCGGTCGCTTTTGTATGTTGAGCAGAGGTCGCAGGCTGACTATTTCCGCCACCGCCACCGCCACCGCCACCGCCACCGACAGTGGAGACGACCTGACCGGAAATCAGCGTCGCACCGCAAGCGCATTTGTCTCCATGACGTGCGGCGGGTTTTCCATCAATGATCATCGTGGGGTCGCCTGAGACGATCACAGTGGCACCATGCCCTGGGATTGGACAGGTCACTTGGTCACCAACACGGGCAATTCCTTTGCCATGCGTGTCAGACATCATTGATGCTTCGATGACGACGCCGCCGTGGTCGGTCCGGTCGCCCAGAACGATGAAAGGTCGTCCCATTTGATGTTCCCTGAAAATATTTAGGGGAACTGTATCAATCAGGTGTAACGATTGTGTTTCATTGCATTGATGGAAACTTGCTGTGGGGCAGTCATGACAAGTAGTCAGGCCTCTCAAGCCTGGCCGTTTTGCTTGATGTAGTCGACAAAGGCCCTCAGTCCGGCAGGCATCAATTTGCGGCTGGGGTAGTACAGAAAAAATCCTGGGATGGCAGGGCACCAGTCGTCCAGCACGGTGACCAGTTCACCGCTTGCGATGCCCGGCTGGGCGAACTGTTCGTAGGTGTAGGTCAGGCACAGCCCGGCCTTGGCAGCCTCGACCATCAGGTGCAAGTCGTTGGTGGCCAAAGGCCCATCGACATCGATGTCCAACTTTTGTTTGCGTTTGGCGAATTCCCATCGGTAATACGCCCCGCTTGGAAAGCGGACCCGCATACATCGGTGGTTTTGCAAATCCTTGGGGTGTTTGGGTTTGCCATGTTGGGCCATGTAGGCGGGTGATCCGATCACCACAAATCGTTGCGTGCCGCCCAGTGGCACGGCAATCATGTCCTGCTGCAAGCTTTCGCCAAAGCGCACGCCCGCGTCAAAGCCATCGGCCACGATGTCGACAAAGGCATCGTCGCTGACCACTTCAACCCGCATGCCGGGGTGTGCCGCCAAAAAGCCAGATACCAGCGGTGCCAGCACCCATTGCGAGGCGGCTTTGGGCGCGTTGATCCGCAGGGTACCCATGGGCGAATCTCTGAACGCATTGACCTCTTCCAGCGCCGAGGCAATGTCCAGCAGGGCCGGAGACAGCCTGGCCAGCAATTGTTGCCCGGCTTCTGTCGGCGCGACGCTGCGTGTGGTGCGGTTCAGCAGTCGTATCCCCAGGCGGGCTTCCAGGCCTCGCATGGTGTGGCTCAGCGCCGATGGTGTGACACCCATTTCCACAGCCGCTTTGCGAAAACTGCATAAGCGGGCGACGGTGGCAAAGGCCTGCAAATCAGCCAATTGAGAGGTGTGCATATTGGTGAATATGGTTCATCAATGAGTTGACTGAATTGTGGATTGTTTCATGGATGCTGTGTGCGTAATCTGAACGCCATCAACAGGGCCATGCCCTTTTTTATGGAGCCAGAAATGACACAGACTTTGAATGATTTGCAGGGCAAGACCATTTTCGTAACGGGTGCTTCGTCCGGCATGGGTGCTGCTACTGCGCGTGCGCTGGGCCGTGTGGGGGCCAATGTGGTTTTGCTGGCGCGGCGCGAGGCGGCCTGTCACGATGTGGCGCAAGACGTGATCACCGCAGGTGGGCGTGCATTGGTCTTGCCGGGCGATGTGAATGTGGAGAACGACTTGGCGCAAGCCGTTCGCGCCACGGTTGAGCATTTCGGCCGTCTGGATGGCGCTTTCAACAATGCCGGCTTGTTGGGTGAGGGCAAGCCCCTGCACGAGATGACCACGGCGGAGTTTGATGCCGTGATGCGCACCAATGTGATGGGGGTGTTCTGGTCCATGAAGTACCAGATCGCGGCCATGCTGCAAAGCGGCGGTGGTGCCATCGTCAACAACGCGTCCATCGTGGCGCAAATTGGCTTTCCGGGCATGGCGTCATACAACGCCAGCAAGCATGCGGTGATGGGGCTGACTCAAACCGCTGCGTTGGAGTATTTCAAACAAGGCATTCGGGTCAATGCCGTGTGCCCAGGCCCGATCGAAACGCCGATGTCATTGCATGGCTTTGGCAGTGCCGACGCTTTGCACGCCATGATGGCGCAGACGCCTGCTGGGCGGGCAGGGCAGCCTGATGAGGTGGTGCAGCCGGTGTTGTTCCTGCTGTCTCAAGCGGCGAGTTACATCAGTGGTCAAGGCTTGACCGTGGATGGTGGCTATACCGTTCAGTGACGCTACCACCGCGATCTGATGGGGCATCAATACCTGTCCCGATGCCGACCGCAGGGTGACGGGGGCCAGCTCCTCGCCCGTGTCCCGCTCCACAATCCGTGTGACCGGGCCATGGGGCAGCGGGGCATGCTTATCACCCCATTGAGCCAAGGCGACCAAAATGGGGGCCAGCTCGACACCCTTGCTGGTGAGCTTGTATTCCAGCGCACGGCCACTTTGGCTTTCTGACACGATGGTCACAATGCCGCCCTCAACCAAGCGGGCCAAGCGCTGCGTCAACACATTGGGTGCAATGCCCAGATGAGTCTGAAATTCGCCAAAGTGGCGAGCGCCCCAAAACGCTTCACGGATGATCAGCAAGGTCCACCATTCGCCAATCCAGTCCAAGGACCGGGCGATGGGGCAACTCATTTCTGAAAACGACGTGCGGCGCATAAGTGATGAATTCTACTTTCAT
>JBDKHX010000246.1:0-3677 GCA_039797415.1 Pseudomonadota bacterium
CATTTCGCCATCGGCAGGGATGTGGGGCATGCGTTCGACAAAGATGTCGCGCGCCTTGCGCATCTTGCGGGCCGATGGGCGGCTGCTGGAGCCAAACATCGAGTGCGACAGGAAGGCCACGCGTGGTGGCAGGCCAAAGCGTTGGACTTCCTCCACAGCCAAAGCGGCGATGTCAGCCAGTTGTTCAGCGGTCGGATCTTCGTTGACGAAGGTGTCGGCGATGAACAGGTTGTGGTTGTCCAGGATCAGGGCGTTCAGTGCAGCCAGGCCGTGTGCTTCAGGGCGCACGCCGATGACGTCACGCACGTGTTCCAGGTGGAAGTCGTAGCGACCGATCACACCGCAGATCATGCCATCGGCATCACCCATCTTGACCAGCAAGGTGGCGATCAGGGAGTTGGAGCGGCGCACCACCACCTTGGCCAGCTCTGGCGAGATGCCATCACGGGCACGCATCTTGTGATACGTCTCGTAGTAGTGCTTGAAGCGGTCGTCTTTGCCTGGGTTGACGATTTCGCAGTTCTCGCCGTCTTTCAGGCGCAGGCCTGCACGCTCAATGCGTGTGGTGATCACTTCGGGGCGGCCCACCAGGATGGGACGGGCAATGCCTTCGTCCACCGCCACTTGGGCGGCGCGCAGGACGCGCTCGTCTTCACCTTCTGCGTAGGCAATGCGCTTGGGGGCGGCTTTGGCACCCAAGAACAGCGGACGCATGAACAGACCGGTGTTGGTGACGAACTGAGACAAGGAGTCGCGGTAAGCCTTGAGGTCGGTGATCGGACGCGTGGCCACGCCAGAGGCTGCGGCGGCTTCTGCCACGGCAGGGGCAATGCGCAGAATCAGGCGTGAGTCAAATGGGGTCGGGATCAGGTAGTCAGGGCCGAAGCGCAGCTCGCGGCCAGGGTAGGCAGCAGCGACTTCGTCCGAGATTTCGGCCTTGGCCAGATCGGCGATCTGACGCACGCAGGCCAGCTTCATGGCTTCGGTGATCTTGGTGGCGCCGCAATCGAGCGCGCCACGGAAGATGTAGGGGAAGCACAGGACGTTGTTGACCTGGTTGGGGTAGTCAGAGCGGCCGGTGGCAATGATGCAGTCCGGGCGCACGGCCTTGGCGATTTCCGGGCGAATTTCCGGCTCGGGGTTGGCCAGTGCCAGGATCAGCGGGCTGGGGGCCATGGTCTTGACCATGTCGGCAGTCAACGTGCCGGCTGCCGAGCAACCCAGGAACACGTCTGCACCGTTGACTGCATCAGCCAGGGTACGACCCGTGGTGTTTTGCATGTAACGCTGTTTGGACTCGTCCAGCTTATCGGTGCGTTCAGAGTGGATCAGGCCCTTTGAATCACACACGTAGACGTTGCTGCGCTTGACGCCCAGGCCCACCATCACGTCCAGGCAGGCAATGGCGGCGGCGCCAGCGCCAGAAACGGCCACTTTGACTTCGTCAATCTTTTTGCCAACCAGTTCCAGACCGTTCAACAGGGCTGCGCTGGAGATGATGGCGGTGCCGTGCTGGTCGTCGTGGAAGACGGGGATGTTCATGCGGGCGCTGAGTTGCTTCTCGATGTAGAAGCATTCGGGCGCTTTGATGTCTTCCAGGTTGATGCCGCCGAGTGTGGGCTCCAACGAGGCAATGATCTCGACCAGTTTGTCCGGGTCGCGCTCGGCCAGTTCGATGTCGAACACGTCAATGCCGGCAAATTTCTTGAACAGGCAGCCTTTGCCTTCCATCACCGGCTTGGAGGCCAGGGGGCCGATGTCACCCAGGCCCAGCACGGCGGTGCCGTTGGTGATCACGCCGACCAAATTGCCGCGTGAGGTGTATTCCGCTGCGAGCGAAGGGTCCTGCTCAATGGCCAGGCAGGGGTAAGCCACGCCGGGGGAGTACGCCAGAGACAAATCGCGCTGGTTGGACAAGGGCTTGGTCGGGGAGACCGAGATCTTGCCGCGTGTCGGCAGGCGGTGATATTCGTTGGCGGCGTCGCGCAGCGCCTGTTCGGCGTCAGAGAGGGGCTTGGCGGAACTCATAAACGGGCTCTTTTACTCAGCAGGGGCGTCATGGTACGCCAAATGCCCGCGCAAGTTCGCCCCCCAACTCATCTATATGGGCCCTCGAAGGGGCGGTTTTGATCAAGTTCGACGCCGATATGCCGAAGTTTGGACGATCAGATCGTCTGTATGGGCAGGATGTTTCATATCGCTAAAAAATGGACCGGAGCTTTTGACCGGTTGCTGGCAGAGGTGATGCCGTTGGAAGAGGTGGATGGGCCATTGGCTCGCCACTTCCGCGCTCGCCAGATTTTGGCGGTGCTGGCCCAGCTACCTCTGGTCATGGTCGGAACCGGTGTCAACACGGTGGCGATCCTGTGGAGTTTTTGGGGCCGGGTGCACCCCATTGGCCTGATCTTGTGGGCGACCATCGTGGTCGTCAGCGTGGCCTTGGTGGGTGTCGGTTGGCGCAGGTTGATCCGTGAGACGGGCAAAAAGCCCATGGCCTCACGTCGGTCCAGCAAATTGGTGGCCGCTCACATTGGGTTGTTTGCGCTGAGCTGGTCTGTGGTGCCCGTTGTCCTGTTTCCGTTGATCGCGACGCAGACTGACGAATTGCTGATTGCCGTGATGGTGATGGGCATGATCTGCGGCGGTGGGTTCATGTTGGGCCCGCATGTGTTGGCCGCCTCGGTCTACGTGGGTGTGCTGACTGTGGCCAGTGCCATTGGCCTGATGCGGTCGGACTACTCAGGCAACGTGTTGCTCAGCGTGTTGTTGACGTTTTACGCCGCGATCATGTGGGGCATCGTCTTGATGGGCGCGCGCATGTTCATGAGCCGCCTGCGGGCGGAGGCCGAGTCGGATCGGCAAAAACAACTGGTTGACCTGTTGCTGCGCGATTTTGAAGAGCACGCCAGCGATTGGTTGTGGGAAATCGCCCCCAATGGCCATTTGCGCCATGTGTCTGCCCGACTGGCTCAGGCCTTTGGCTTGCCGCCGCGCTTGTTGCTGCAGCGGTCATTCATTGAATTGCTGTACAGCCTGGTGCCGCCGGAAGACTCCGTGGGGGAAGCCGCCTTGACCAGCTTGACCTCCAATTTGCGCATGGGCCAGCCTTTCCGCGACCTGGAATTGCCCGTTGAGGTGAACCAGGAGATCCGTTGGTGGTCTCTGACGGCCAAACCCTTGTTTGACGAGCGGGGGCGGGCTGCTGGCTGGCGGGGCGTGGGGGCCGACATCACCCAGGCACGCAAAGCGCGCGACGACCTGGCTTTGATGGCCAATTACGACTCGTTGACGGGGCTGGCCAATCGGCATCGATTCAGTTCGGTGCTCAATCAGATGTCGACCGAGGGGGCTGGCAAGCGCAGCCCTTGCTGTCTGATGTTTCTGGACCTGGATAACTTCAAGACCATCAACGACACCTTGGGCCATGGCGTTGGCGATCAGTTGCTGCGCGTGGTGGCCAAACGCTTGAAGTCTTGCGTGCGCGAGGGCGATTTGCTGGCGCGTTTGGGCGGTGATGAGTTTGCGCTCTTGTCCCTGTTGGCGATGACCGATGACGAGGCGCATGCCTTGGCTGCTCGGTTGGTGGCGGCTTTGTCTGAGCCGGTACAACTGGATGGGGTGATGGTGGAGGTGAGCACCAGTGTGGGTGTGGCCTTGGCCCCCAAAGATGGGCAAGA
>JBDKHX010000247.1:0-3667 GCA_039797415.1 Pseudomonadota bacterium
AAATCAGCTCACAAAACAAAAAACTGAATGCTGCATCCTTCTGGCATTGGGCGGTCTCAAATCTGAAGTGCAACACCGCTGGTTGATATTCAATGAATGGTAGCGGAGCTTTTCTCGGCGATAGCCGCCATGAATCGCTGGAAAGCCTGATAGGGGGAATCCCAGCCAAGCGTCTGCCGAGGACGGTTGTTCATCAGATCGGCAATGGAATCGAGCGCATCCTGGTCATGCACGCTCAGGTCTGTGCCCTTGGGCATGAACTGGCGCAGCAGCCCATTGGTATTCTCGCAACTGCCCTTTTGCCAAGGGCTGTGCGGATCACAAAAGTACACGCGCATGCCAAGGGCTTCGGCGAGCTCCTTATGCCGAGCCATCTCCTTGCCCTGGTCGTAGGTGAGCGTCTGGCGCATCGGGTCTGCAATCTGGCGCAGCTTGTTGGTGAACGCAGCCAGCGCACTCTCAGCCGATGCGTCAGGCATCTTGCACAGCAGCACCAGGCGCGTTGAGCGCTCGACCAGCACACCCACCGCCGACTTGTTGCCAGCGCCCTTGATCAAATCCCCCTCCCAATGCCCCGGCATCACGCGATCATTGACCTCGGGTGGGCGAACATGGATAGAGACCATGTCTGGAATCTGACCACGCCGATCAGAGCCTGCTGAACGCGGGCGGCGTGTACTCTTGCCTTGGCGCAGCAGTGCGATGAGCTGGCGGCGCAACTCACCGCGTGGGTATGCATAGATGGCGGTGTAGATGCTCTCATGCGAGGCATGCATGCTTGGGTCCTGGGGATACATGCGCTGGAGTGTGCGTGCAATCTGCTGGGGCGACCACAGCCAGCACAGCATGGTGGTCACAAGAGTCCACAACGTCCCGCCGCTGTGCAGCTTGGGGCATGGCCTGGCCTGAATGCGCCGCTGCTGGCACAGGCGCTGCGCGGGCTCGCTGGCATAGCTGCCATTGCAGGCGTTGCGCCGTAACTCACGGCTGATGGTGCTGGGGCTGCGGCCTTGAAGGCGGGCTATGGCCCTGATGCTCCAGCCTTGCTGGCGCAGCGATGCCAACGTCACTCTGTCTTCTGGCTGCAAGTGTTCGTATCTCGTTCCCATTTGCGTACATTACCCTTGGTGGGGTGTTGCAGGCGCAACAGCGCATCCGTGGGTTCGTTGTTGGACTCTTGAATCTCTTGCTCGGACAGCAGGTGCTGGTCTTCCGGCACCACCAGTGAACGAACCAGGCCTGGGTTGTCGCGAATGTCGTCCGCGTCCACACCCCAAAGATCTTGTGTGCGTGGGCTGAGGTAGATGTAGTTGTTTCGATGCTCGGTGGCCACGTAGACACAGTCTTCCATCGACTCCACCAGTTCACGGAATCGACGTTCAGACTCCTCCAGATCAGCCTGCGCTTGGCGGGATGCTGTGATGTCTCTCACCAGGGAAATGAGCAAGCGAGGGCGACCATTGCTGTGACGCAAAGCAAAGTGACGAGCGTTCACCACACGTGAACCTTGTTCATTTTGCCATGTGAAATCATGTTCAACAGTCTGGCCCGACTCGACAGCCTTTTCCATGTAAGGCTGTGTCATCCGCAACACAGGTGCACCCAGCGCATTGGCAATCGACTTGCCCACGACGCGGTCGCGTTTGATGTTGAATTCGATCTCGGTGTAGCGGTTGATGGCCACCACGTTCAAATTGACAGGGTCCAGCACAAACAGGCTGACAGGCAAGTTGCCCAGCAGGGCTTCCAAGAACTCGCGCTCTTGCTCACGGACATGTTCTTGCGCTTTGCGTTTGGTGATGTCGGTAAACAGGCAGACGTACTGGCTGCGGGTGCCGGTGTCGTCCAGCATCTGAATGGCGTCGATCTCACCCCAGTAGCGGGTGATGATTTGTCCATCCTGACGCGAGGCCTCGTAGGGCAAGCGGAAGGGGACGCCCTTGGCGAACTGATCTTCCAACTCTTTGACCGCACGGCCATCGGTGACTTCTTTGGACAGCAGTTCAGACAACTTGCGGCCAATGACTTTGTCTTCAGGCCAACCGGTCAAGGTGCTGAAAGCCTGGTTGACCCATTCGACGGTGCCATCGCGGTCCGTCAAGGCCACGCCACTGCTGATGCGCGAGGCGACCAAGGTCAAGCGGCCCAAGTGTTGTGCGCTGTGTGCCATCAAGGCCTGGTTGGCCTCACGTTGGGCCACAAAGCCCAATTGGATGGCCGCAATGTCGAGCACAGGGGTCAGCTCATGCGTGATCTGGGCGGGGTCGTCAAATTCGAGCAGCGCCAAAGGGCGGCCATCTACGGCCACAGGCACGGCCAGCACCCGGCGGGTGTTGGGGGCGCGCCAAGGGCAGTTGGCGGGCGTCTGGGTAGATACGGCACCCACCGTCGGGCGGAGCGTGGCCAAGGCTTGGCCTAGCGGGCGCTCGTCGCGGTGGGTCGCCGCCAATGACGAAACGTCGATCAAGTCGCTCTTGTCATTGCTGACGTCAATCCATGGGCGCAACAGGGCCGATTCCTTGTTCCAGCCGTCTACTCTCAAGCAAACCCACGAACGCGAACCGATGTGTTGGTGCAGTGACTGCCCCACGCGTTGCAGGGCCTGTGCGAGGTTGGGTGCCGTTTGAGCCGCGTCAGCGATGTCTCGGCTCAAGGTGAGCCAGTGTTCCGTCGCGGCCAAACGTTCACGTGCCAGATCTTCTTCCGTCGACATCACCAAAGTGTTGTCCGGTGGCCGCGTGCTTCCGGGTTGATCCGGGGCTGGTTCAATTCGTTGTCTGGCTAAATAACCAATACCGGCGGAAGCCCAACCAGAAAGGGCCAGACCCAGGCCTGCCCACCCCCACAGCCATGCGGCAGCGGTGGTCATAGCCAGTGCTCCTAGACCAAAAAACAGGGTCCAGGGTGAGCGCGTCGAGTTCAGGTCCTGCCGCATCGCCTTGTCAATCCTTGGGAAAGTCACCCCCCACCGCCAGGATTACGGCGGGGCATACTAGGGACATTCGTCAGTTAATTCACGAACTTTACCGTGATCGATAAAACTTTAACCAGCAGAACAAACCCCTTGCAGACGTCCTTACAATGATTTGGATGCGGAGAGACGAAGATTTTTCCTCCCCAGCCAGTAGATATTTCAATGGCCATTTGGTGGGTTTTACCTGCTGGGTGCTCTCTGGAATAGTGGTTCTAGCTGGCATGTCTGCACTAGGCTGTGAAGCCTGGGTGCTGGTAGCCCTTGCTTTGGTGTGGTGTGGCCTGGGCGCGCTGTGGTTACAGCGCGACGCCTCATTCTCCGTTTCGCAGGGTGCAAATTCATCCCCTCTGAATAAGGGGGGTGAGGTTGAGCCAGTATGGTCCGAATGGATTTCGGGTTGGTATTGGCAAACCGATTCGGCGCACCGTTTAACGGTTTTAAAACCCGGTTTGGGTTTGGATCAGGAATCGACCAACTGGTCTGGGGCTGCTCAATTAATTGCGCAACAACCCATCTTGTTTGATTGCTGGTCGGGGTGCGACGAATCTGATCCGGCTTTGGGGCGTTTGCGTTTTGCCATGACGCACCAGCAGCCTTTGGTGGACGCTGTCCGCGTGCCCCTGCCATCTGCGTTCTCGGCGGCTGATGGTCGCTGGTGCACGGTCAAAGCGCACCCCAGGTGGTCAGATGCGG
>JBDKHX010000248.1:0-4071 GCA_039797415.1 Pseudomonadota bacterium
ATGATCTTGCAAGCCATCCGCAACCCGAACGACACCAGCTCCCCGGCATCGGCGGATTACGGTTTGTGATCAGCAGGCGGATTGACTGGATGCTTGACTGGCAGGTCCACAAACAGATCGTCCAACTCCAAATCCAGACTCAGGGTCGGGGCCAGATCTGGCAAAGCCTTCATCGGCAAGGTGGCCATCAAGGGCTCCAGATCGCCGTGCTTGGATGCTGGAGACGAGATCAACAGATCCACACCCGCATGACCGCCATCAGGCCGCTCTGACAGGTCCCGCAGTACGGCGTAGAGGAACAGCAACTCACGATAGGCTGGCAGGTCAAATGTGTAGGACTCGGCGTCCTGCCGCATCAAGGATCGCTCCAACACCTCCAGCGCACGGGCTGGATCTGCCCACAACGCCTGCAGGCGCTCGATGACACCGGGGTAGTCCTTGAGCTCATGCCCATGAGTCAGATCGGCATCCCACAAGGGTGCGTGAGCATTGAAGCGCAAGTTGAAATTCATCCGGGTGCGCTCATAGTCAGTGCGCATACCCAGGCGTCGGTAAATCTCCAGCAGCTTGAGGAACGGCATCGGGCTGGCCGATGTGGTGCCGCGTATGTAGCCTTCCAGCACATCAATGGCAGATTCGTCCTGCCCCAGCACCAGGAAGAACTCTGCTTGCTGCTCCAGGTCAATCAGCTCGTCAACCGAGACGTCTCGCAGATGATCTTGACGGGCGACGGGCGCAGGCGCGGTTTTGGCCGGCGGCTGCTCGGCAAACTGAGCCAACACGTCAAAGCGAGGCGCTGTCGCGAGGTCGGGGTATGACGTGGCCGCCACTGGCATGGCCTGAGCCTCCAGTTCGGCATCCACTTCGGCCACGACGTCCTGAATCTCGGGCAACAAGGAGGCCGTATCACCCAATTCGCTGGCAGGCGGGGCCGTGTCGTCAGGCACCTGAGACGTCAGCCATGCAGCTTGCTCTGACAAGGCTCGGCGCATGGCCCATTCACGCCACCCGATGAAACCCAGCAGCACCACGATCAAGGTACCCAGCACATAAACCAGGCCATCGCCGTTGGCTTGTTGTGCCAAACGGCTTTGCAACCCGGTGACAACTTCACTGGCCTTGGCACTGTCACGGGACAACGCATCGAGTTTGGACTCCACCTGCTCAAGGCGTTCTCGGTCGCGCGCCAATTCTTCTGGCGAGGCGTTCATGGCATGCCAGATGGCCGCCGCCGATCGACGACGCTGCATCAATTCGGGTGACGAGGCCGCATCGTCCTGAGCCGGCACCGTCATGCCCGAAGTCATTTGCAACTCTGGGTTGACCACTGCGTCTGTAGCGACCGGATCAACGACCAAGCGGGCTCCTTGCGCAACCGCACGCCCACTGGTTGTTTTGGCTGGATCTTTAGACCGCTTGGGGGTGGTGTTTTGTTTGGCAGGCGCACGTCCAGAAAGGGACAAGCTGGGCACCTTGCCGCCCAACTTAGACGACTGAGAAACCGGGTCATGAACGACCTGAACGCCATCCAACGCAGGTAAAGGCGTCGCAGCCACGCGTTCGGAATCCGACTTGGTCGGGGCATGCCCCTGAGACGAGGACACCACAGGTTCGTTCAAATCAGGCGGATCGACCAGGGTGACCAACTTGCGAGTCAGTCGAGTTTGGCAACCGGCCACCACGTAAACGGTCACAACAGGCTCGTTGATCAGCGTTGTGGTGCGGATCTGGATCACCGCTTCGGGCGTGCGCCCCACAGGTGCGGGCGAGGTTTTGAGCTGCGTTTGAATGGCTGCGGATGGCAACTTGTCGTCGCCAAAATACACGTCTGCCTTGATACATTCGGGGCTGAGGTCTTCACCTGGCTCCAGGCGCACAGGGACCGACACCGTCAGGGTGTCTCCCAAAATTGCGCGACTGACTGGGCGACCGAGACCCATGCCGAAGGAGGTACCTGACACCATCCATAGCATCAAGCCGGCAAGAACCGCAGCCGAGCCCCTCTTGAACTTATTCATGTAGGTGCATCATTGGCCTTTGATTTTGACTCTAGCATGTCGCCATTCGATTCCATCTGGCGGGAAGCACCTCGGAAACCCGCCAATTTGTGCTTGCTTTACACACCACTGGCATGACCACTGAACTGTTGACCGAACGTCACGGCGCCACGCTGCTGATCACCCTGTCTGGCCCCGCCACCCGCAATGCCCTGAGCACCCAGGTTTTTGCCGCCGGCATTGAAACCTTGAACATGGCCGAATCCAATCCGGACGTGGGCGCTGTGGTGTTGACAGGCGCAGGCGGCCACTTCTGCTCAGGCGCAGATTTGCAGCACTTTTTGAAGAATAAGCACAACTTGAGCGCACAAGGCGCTCAGATCGATGCTTTTAACCAATGGATCGAAGCACTTCGCAGCTTCCCCAAGCCGGTGATCGCTGCAGTCGAAGGCTTGGCTGCAGGCAGCGGTTTGGCCTTGGTCATGGCTTGCGATCTGGTCGTGGCCGCCGAAACAGCCCGTTTCAGCGCCCACCCGCAACAAACACCCCTCACACCCGACGGCGGTTTGAGCCACACGCTGGTTCAAACCTTGGGCAGAGCTCGTGCGCTGGAGGTGATGTGGCAAGGCACACCCATCTCAGCGCAGCAATGGCATCAATGGGGGGCTGCGCAAAAACTGGTGCCAGGCGGCACCGCCGTGCAGGCAGCCATTGAATGGGGGGAAGACTTGGCACGCCTACCCGCCAGTGTGGTCAGCAGCATCAAGGAGCTGGTCAACGATGCGCCGCATCAATCCCTGCGGGCGCAGATGACGGCAGAAAAGCAGCACGCATTGATCAATCTGGCACAGGGCCAGGTTCCCGGCCACAGCGCAGACTGACGTACCCACACTGCCGCCACAGCAGCCACCACGTCAGGCGGCGGTTTGCAAGGCCGTTTCACGCAAACGTTGCGTGGCCAGATCAAACAAGTCGCCCACCAGTTTGAGTTGGGCGGGTTCAATGTCATCGCCAGCCATGCGAAGTGTCAACATGCCCCGGTTGACGGTGAGGATGGCCATCAAGGCATCGGTCCACCAACTTTCAGCCGCTTCTTCAAACGCGGCGATCAACTTGGGGTCCAACCACAATTGCGACACTTCGACCGAGTTGGACAAAATCACAAAACGCTTGGCCAGTACGGGTGATTGCGGCGTATCGACCTGCGGATGCATGGCCAGCCAACGCATTTCGTCTGGCAAGCTGTTGTCGATCTGGGTTTGCATGTCATTGGTGTAGCGGCTGAACACGTCGGTCTCCAGCAACTGAGCCAAAGACCGCGTCAACATCACCAACTGCACATCGTGCGGCATGCCGCTTTCACCACGAAAGCGCAGCTCCTGACCGTGTAAATACAAGGGGCGCTGGGTGCCCCCCCACTCAGCGCGCCAACCACGGGTGGTTTCCACCACGTACCCCGGCGCACGGCCGGTCACACGCTTGAATTGGTGGCCCTCACCTTTGGCCCAGGCCGACAACACACCGCCTTGGTCCACAACCTTTGGGCCCGCCCCGATCATGCGTTTAATGGCTGAAAACATGGTGCGCCTACCTGTCCCTGTCATCACTTTATGGATGAATCATCATAAGTGAGTTCGTCCGGCTTGGCCACAAGGCCGGTGACAAAAGGCAAATCAAACCGCTGGTAACGAGATCAGTGAGCCCACAACCAGATCTTGGTGCCTTGCATGTCCAAATTCCGGATCTCCAGAGAGCCGTAAGACTTGGTGCTATTCCCGTTGGTGATGGACGCGATCTTGATGGTCGGCGACAGGCGATGGTCCAACTTGGCGTTTGGAAACGCGAACTGAACCACGTCAGACACGAAGTCATAAATTTCAGCGCCTGTGCGCGCACCGAAGGCGTCGTATGTGCCGCCCAGCAGTTTCACAGACTCAGATCTCGACTTTGAGCCAACGTACTGCTTCATGGTGTCATTGGTCAATTCAACGATCGTGTAGGCATCCAGGATATCAATGGTCTGCACAAACAGGCCTTTGATGGAGATGTTGTTGAACGCGACCGAGCCACCATC
>JBDKHX010000249.1:0-3640 GCA_039797415.1 Pseudomonadota bacterium
ACCGCGTCAATGCAACGTTGGGGCGACACCAAACCCTTGCGCAACTTGGCCTGCTCAGCACGCGCCTTGTTGAACAAATCGGCATCAGCGGGCGCAGGCACAGCCAGATCGCGCACCAATGGCATCGGGCGCACAGCCGCCACCTCTTGGGCAAAGGCCACCGCGCCAGCCAACAGATCGCTGTCGATCAGGCGATCAAACAACTTCTGCCCGGGCACCTTGAACAGCTTTTCACTGGCAACCGAGGCGCCACCAGTGATCATTTGCAGCGCCATCTCAAGCGGCAACACGCGCGGCATGCGCTGCGTACCACCGCCACCCGGGATCAGGCCAATGTTCACTTCAGGGAAGGACACTTGCACGCCTGGCACCACCACACGGTAGTGACAGCCCAGCGCCAATTCCAGCCCACCGCCCATGACCACACCGTGAATGGCCGCCACCACGGGCTTGGTGCTGGCCTCAATGGCCTTGATCACCGCATGCAGTCCAGGCGTAGCAAAAGCTGCCGGGGTGCCAAATTCGCGAATGTCAGCGCCACCACAAAACACCTTGCCCGAGCCGATCAACACCACGGCTTGCACAGACTGGTCAGCCAACGCCTTGGCCAGCCCATCCACAATGCCCGCTCGGGTGCTCAAGCCCAACCCGTTCACGGGTGGATTGGCCAAGGAAATGACGGCCACGCCGTCGGTCACGCTGTAGGTAGTGCTCATCACCATCTCACTGAATAAGTCAGACACCGGGCGACCCAGATGTCACGATAAGGCGCAGACCGGCAAATGACAATCCGCGCCAATTCTGAAAAGACGTATTGTAAGAATAGTTGAGCAAGCGTTACGAATTGTTTGTCATTCACATGACAAACCAGGGGTGAAGCTCCTCAACCTCACCCCAACGCGACCAGCCCATCGTCAGATGGTGGGCAATGTATGGTCTTTGAACTGCTCCCGCAGACCCAATTTGTAGATCTTGCCGGTCGCTGTGTGCGGTATTTCGGTCACGAACACCACATCGTCAGGCGTTTGCCACTTCGGGATCTTGCCTTCGTAAAAAGCCAGCAGATCTTCCCGGGTCACATTGGCATCGGGCTTTTTCACCACAACCAACAATGGCCGCTCATCCCACTTGGGGTGATGCGCCGCAATGGCAGCCGCTTCATGCACTGCCGGGTGGGCCATGGCCACGTTTTCCAGGTCAATGGAGCTGATCCATTCCCCGCCCGACTTGATCACATCCTTGCTGCGATCCGTGATCTGCATATAGCCATCGGCATCAATGGTGGCCACGTCACCCGTGGGGAACCAACCATCGTGCAAGGGTGACTTGTCGACGTTAAAATAGCTGTTGATGACCCAATGACCACGCACCTCCAGGTCGCCCGATGCTTTGCCATCCCATGGCAGCACTTGGCCTTCGGCATCGACGATGCGCATGTCGATGCCATAAACCGACTTGCCCTGCTTTTCCAGAATCTTTTGCTTCTCGGCCAAGGGCAAGTCAGCATGCTTGGCCTTCAATCGACCCAATGTGCCAATGGGTGACAGCTCTGTCATGCCCCAGGCATGGATCACTTCGACGTTGTAGTCGTTCTCGAACGCGCGGATCATCGAAGGTGGGCATGCCGCACCGCCAATGATGGTCGAGCGGAAGCTGCTGAACTTCAGATTGTTTTGCTTGACGTGATTGAGCAAACCCAACCAGATGGTGGGCACGCCGGCGCTCAAGGTCACCTGCTCTTGTTCAAACAGGTTGAACAGCGAGGCACCATCCAGATGATGCCCAGGCATCACCAACTTGCACCCCACCAAGGCTGCGGCATACGGAATGCCCCAAGCATTGACGTGGAACATGGGCACCACAGGCAAGACCGTCTCGGTGGCCTTCAGGCACATCGCATCCGGCAACGCTGCAGCCATGGCATGCAACACGGTAGACCGGTGCGAATACACCGCTCCCTTCGGGTTACCTGTTGTGCCGGATGTGTAGCAAATGGAGGCCGCTGCGTTTTCATCAAAAGTAGGCCAGGTGTACTGGCCATCTTCCGCCGCAATCAAGTCTTCATAACAAAGCAAGGTCGGGATGTTGCTGCTGGCAGGCATGTGCTCACGGCCTGCCATCAACACCACCGCCTTGACGGTCGGCAAGCTGCCGATCAACTTGTCCACCAAGGGCAGCAAGTTGATGTCCACAAACAGCACCTTGTCCTGCGCGTCATTGATGATCCACGCAATTTGCTGAGGGAACAGACGCGGGTTCACCGTGTGGCAGACCAATTCTGAGCCCGATGTACCGTAGTAGACCTCCAGGTGACGATAGCCGTTCCAGGCCAAGGTGCCCACGCGATCACCCGCAGTGCAGCCCAGACGCGCCAGCGCTTGCGCCAACTTGCGAGACCGCAACGCCACCTCGGCCCATGTCGTGCGGTGCATGTCACCTTCCACGCGCTTGGACACGATCTCGACGTCGCCGTTGTGACGCTCAGCGTGCGTCAGCAAAGACGAAATCATCAAAGGCATGGTCATCATCTGGGCCATCAAACTCATCTCAGCATCCTCGGTATGTTTGGTATCTCGTAGGGATCAATTCAGCATCAGAGCCAGGCTATCAAGCCCAGAACTTGGCAAAGCTTTCAACAGGCTCGCGCTCGGTCAACAAGGTGTTGTCCAAAGCATCCGGGTCGGCATAACCCAAGGCCATGCTCACAACCACCATCTCCTTGTCTTTATCCAGGCCCAAGTGGCCTTCGATGACATCGTGAAAGTGGTTAAAAGCCGCCTGCGGACACGTATCCAGGCCACGCGCACGGGCTGCCACCATGATGTTTTGCAAGAACATGCCGTAGTCCAACCAGCTGCCTCGGCCCATCACGCGGTCAATGGTGAACACCATGCCGACCGGCGCATCAAAGTACGCAAAGTTGCGGCCCTGCTGAACGGCCATGCGCTCCTTGTCAGCCTTGCCAATGCCCAGCAAGCCATACAAGTCCCAACCCACCTTGCGGCGGCGGTCAATGTAGGGCGACACCCATTCCTTGGGGTAGTAGTCGTACTCTTCGCCATGCTGCTTCCACAGCAGCGGATCACTGTTGATGGCTGCAATTTTGTCAACTAGGCCCTGCCGGCTTGCACCCGTCAGCACATGCACCTTCCAGGGCTGCGTGTTCGTGCCCGACGGTGCACGTGAGGCCACACGCAAGATGTCCTCAATCACAGACTGAGGAACAGACGTGGGCAAAAAGCGGCGAATGGAGCGGCGTGAGGTGATCGCCCGATCTACCGCTGCGGTGCTCTCAGCCGTGATGTGATCGGGCTCGCGTGGAATGGATGCAGGATGAGTCATGACAATCAATCAGTTAGGAGCATTCACTTGCAAACGCTTCAAGGCCTCCACAAAGGCCTCTGGCAGCGGGACGGGTCGACGTGTTTCTCGGTCGACATACACATGCACGAAATGGCCGCAAGCCGCAGACAGCGCCTCGCCAGCTTCAAACAAACCGATCTCGTAGCGCACGCTGCTTTTACCGATGTGCGCCACGCGAATCCCCGCTTCAACTGGCTTCGGGAAGGACAAAGGTGCAAAGTAATTGCAATGTGTCTCGATCACCAAACCGATCACCTGCCCAGCATGGATATCCAGC
>JBDKHX010000250.1:0-3628 GCA_039797415.1 Pseudomonadota bacterium
TGTTGGCGGCCTGCCTGGGCTTGGCGTGGTTGATGGTGCGCCTGTGGCGCGGCAAACAATCCACCCCTGGGTCGGTCTGGTTTGGTGACCATCTCATTGATGGTGTCTTGTTTCCCATATTGGCCTTGCTGCTATCGCTGGGGTTACGGCGCCTGTTGATCAATGAAGTGCCGATGGCCGTGTTCCGCGTGGCCATACCGGTTCTGCTCTCCCTGGCCATCATCCGTTTGACGGTCAAGGTGTTGAAGGCCGCGTTTCCGGCATCCCAAGCGGTGAAGGTGGTCGAGCGCACCGTCTCCTGGATGGCCTGGCTGGGCACCGTGCTGTGGATCACGGGGGCTTTGCCCCTGTTGCTCGATGAACTGGACAGCATCACCTTCAAACTCGGGGCCTCGCGCGTTTCGGTCCGCAATCTGATTGAGGGCTCCCTGAGCGCGGTCCTGGTCTTGATCCTGACCTTGTCCTTGTCATCGGCCATTGAGTCGCGTCTGCTCAAAGGCTCTGCCGACAACCTGTCACTTCGCAAGATTGCGGCCAATGCCTTGCGGGCCTTGATGCTCACCATTGGTCTGGTCGTGGCCTTGTCGATGGCTGGCATCGATTTGACCGCCTTGTCGGTTCTGGGGGGCGCCGTGGGCGTGGGCGTCGGTTTTGGCCTGCAAAAGCTGGCAGCCAATTACGTCAGCGGTTTCGTGATCCTGGCCGAGCGCAGCTTGCGCATTGGCGACCTGGTCAAAGTCGATAACTTTGAAGGACGCATCACCGACATCAACACGCGCTATACCGTTTTGCGTTCTGCAGGAGGGCGAGAAGCCATTGTTCCCAATGAACTTTTGATCACGCAGCGCGTTGAAAACGCATCGCTGGCTGATAGCAAATTGATGCTGACCACTGTGGTGCAGGTGGCCTATGGCAGCGATTTGGATCAAATTCGACCTGCGCTGCAAAGCGCCATCCAAGCCGTCCCGCGTATTTTGAGTGAACCGGCTCCCGCCGTGCACCTGACCGCTTTTGCCGCTGATGGACTGGAGCTGACCGCGACCTTCTGGATTTTGGATCCTGAAAACGGTCAGATGCCAGTGCGTTCAGATGTCAATCTGGCTATTTTGGCTACTTTGAACCGTTTGAACGTCGAAATTCCATTTCCGCAGCGTGTCGTCCGGCATGAGCCTGCGCATGAGGTATCCTCCGCCGCACGATGAACGTCCCATCCTCTATCGCCGCGCGTGAAGGCTGGCCCTATCTGGGTTTGGCCATGGCGGCCACCATCGCCTCCGCTTACTTCACAGATTCCGTTTTGCTGACGACGCTGTGCGGCTTGACCGTTGGCTGGGTGTTCCTGCTGTTTCGTGACCCGCCACGCACCGTGCCCGTTGCGCCTGGCGCCATTTTGTCGCCCGCCGATGGCAGAGTTGTGACAATCGAGCGCGCCCGTGACCCCTATGCCAATCGTGATGCCTTGCGGATCAGCGTCTTCATGAGCTGGTTCAACGCCCACTCCAACCGCTCGTCGGTGGATGGCGTCATCCGCAACGTTCATTACTTCCCTGGCCGTCTGGTCAATGTCGATCTGGATGCCGCCTCAGCGCATAACGAGCGCAATGCCCTGGTCATTGACTCGCACGGGCACATCGTGACCCTGGCGCAAGTGGCAGGGTGGGTAGCGCGTCGTATCCTTTGTTATGTCAAACCGGGTGACACCTTGATGCGTGGGCAGCGATTCGGATTCATCCGTTTCGGTTCTCGCATTGATGTATACCTGCCCACTGACGCTGTTGTGAACGTGGCCCCTGGCGACAAGGTCCATGCGACCACGTCGATCTTGGCCACTTTGCCCAAACCATGAGTGCTATGAATTCTCCTCAAGCAGGCGATCCCAAGGTCGTCGATCCATCCTTGGATGACCAAGACGATGCCCCGCGTCCACGTCGCAAAGGCATCTACATCCTGCCTAACTTGTTCACCTTGGCCGCCTTGTTCGGTGGGTTCTATGCCATCGTGATGGCCATGAACGGCCAGTTTGAACAAGCCGCCATTGGCGTGTTCTGCGCCATGGTGCTCGATAGCCTGGACGGCCGTGTGGCCCGCATGACCAACACCCAAAGCGCGTTTGGCGAGCAGATGGACAGCCTGTCAGACATGGTGTCCTTCGGTGCCGCGCCCGCCCTGATCGTTTATGAATGGGCCCTCAAAGGCATGGGCAAAGCGGGCTGGATTGCTGCTTTTGTTTACTGCTCGGGTGCCGCTTTGCGCCTGGCTCGCTTCAACACCAACATCGCGGTGGTAGACAAACGCTTCTTCCAAGGTTTGCCCAGCCCCGCAGCTGCAGCCTTGGTCATGGGCTTGATCTGGGTCGTGACTGACATGGGTGAAACCGCCAAAACCTTGCCCTGGATGGTTTGGATGGCCTTTGGCTTTACCTTGTATGCCGGCTTGACCATGGTCACCAACATCCCGTTTTACAGCTTCAAGGACGTGAACTTCCGCAAAACCGTGCCGTTCATTGCCATTGTCTGCATTGCTTTGGGTATCGCGGTGATCACCATTCACCCGCCCATCGTGTTGTTTGGCATTTTTGTGTTTTACGGCGTGTCAGGTTACGGCGTGTACGTCTGGAAGCGTCTGAAGGGCAAACCTGTGAGCGTGATTTCCACCTCCACAGACGAGCCCGATGAAGCCGGCCTACATCGCTGATAGCTTTTTCCAGTGTTAATGCTGGTTTTGAGCGCCAAGCAGCGTGTTATATTTTCCCCATGACGACATTCAGCCTATTTCCCCTACTACTCCCAGGAGTGCCCAGGGCGCGCTGATCGCAAACGTCTGTACTTTGAAGTACCGCATCACGGCCCGCTAGCACCATAGCCCGCGGGCCGTTTTGTTTTTCAGGAAGACCATCATGACCGACAAGCTGATTATTTTCGACACCACCTTGCGCGACGGCGAACAGTCCCCTGGCGCATCCATGACGCGTGAAGAAAAACTGCGCATCGCACGCCAGCTGGAGCGTCTGAAGGTCGACGTGATCGAGGCCGGTTTTGCCGCCTCCTCCAATGGCGACTTCGAGGCCATCAAGTCCATCGCCGACGTCATCAAAGATTCCACCGTGTGCTCATTGGCTCGCGCCAACGACCGCGACATCAGCCGTGCGGCTGAAGCCCTCAAGGGCGCCAACTCTTGGCGTATCCACACCTTCATCGCGACCAGTGCTCTGCACATGGAGAAAAAGCTCCGCATGTCGCCCGAGCAAGTGTTGGAGCAAGCCCGTCTGTCAGTGCGCTTCGCACGCAACCTGACTAGCGATGTCGAGTTTTCGGCCGAAGACGGTTACCGCTCCGATCTGGACTTCCTCGCTCGCGTTTGTGAAGCCGTGATCGCTGAAGGCGCCACGACCATCAACATCCCCGACACCGTTGGCTACGCCATCCCTGACTTGTACGGCAACTTCATCAAGTCTCTGCGCGAGAAGGTATCCAACGCCGACAAGGCCATCTGGTCTGTGCACTGCCACAACGACTTGGGCATGGCGGTGGCCAACTCCCTGGCCGGCGTCAAGATTGGCGGCGCTCGTCAGGTCGAATGCACCATCAACGGTTTGGGCGAACGTGCAGGTAACTGCGCCCTGGAAGAA
>JBDKHX010000251.1:0-6346 GCA_039797415.1 Pseudomonadota bacterium
GGGCCACATCGGCAGGCAAGATCCGGGCACTGCCAAACATCACGATGGTGGATTCGATGCCCTCTTCGCGCTGAATCAGCTCGGGCTTGAGCAACTCCAACTGCATGCGCACCGAACGCAGCTCAGGGTGGAGCAAAAATTCGGGGTCGGCAAAAGCCAGGTCGTAGCTGCTATCAGGGCCAGCATACAAAGACGGCTTGGTCGCGTTGCGCGCGTCCTGAACCGCGGTGGGAAAGTTACGTTGGAGCAACTCTTTGGGATTGTTCATGGTGACAACCATCCTGCATAGGGTCTTGTGACTTCAGTATGCAGTGGCGCACGCATGGATCAGCGTGCGAAATGAACGGTCAACCCCTGGGAGTTGTGATTTCGCCGCACACAGGACAGGCGGGATCACGCTTGGCACGCAGCTCCGTCCAGGACCAGGAGCGGCCATCGAGCAACAGTAAACGGCCAGCCATGGAAGGATGGGTACCGGGTTTGGCTTCTTCAGCGATTTGGGCCAACAGTTTGATGGCCTCACCGGCCTGCATCACACCCATCATGCCCACGATGGGTGCAAACACACCCAGCATGGCGCAGCGTGTTTCTTCAGGAGGACTGTCTGGCGGGAACAGGCAAGCATAACAAGGCGCCTCAGCCTGACGGGGATCGAATACGCTGATCTGGCCATCAAACCGCACGGCAGAAGCCGACACCAGGGGCACACTGTGCTGACGGCTGACGCGGTTGATCAACTGCCGAATGGCGAAGCGATCGGTGCAATCGAGAACCACATCCGCCTGAGGCACCCATTCATGAAGCAAAGCCTCATCAGCCGCCTGTGCAATCGGGTTGACTTGCACGCCTGGGTTGAGCTGCGCAATCGCTTGTGCAGCCGATGCCACTTTGGTTTGACCGACCCGTGCGGTGGTGTGGATGATCTGGCGCTGGAGATTGGTGACGTCGACCACATCCGGGTCCATCACCGTGATGCGCCCCACACCGGCACTGGCCAGGTACATCAAGGCGGGTGCGCCGAGGCCACCGGCCCCGATCACCAGTGCATGAGACTGCAATAAGCGGTCTTGCGCATCCTCCGACCACTCATTGAGCAGAAGGTGGCGGCTGTACCGCAGGCGCTGATCATCATCCACGAAACACGTCTCCGGGGCTCATGGCCCTGAGCCTCACTGAGCCTTGCTGTCCTCAGGCTTGCGTTCAGTCATGGTCTTGGAGACCGAGACTGGTTTGCCTTTGAGCTGATTCAAAGCTTGTTGCAGCGGGAAGTCTTCAGCACTGCCAAATTCAGGCAAAGGCTTGGGCGTGTCCGACTTGCGGGCATCTTCCAGCTTCTTGAGGGCTTCTTCGCGCGCCTTTTCACGGGCCTCATCCTTCACCTCGGCACCTTGGCCGCTGGTGATGTGCTTTTCAAGATCGGCTTCGCGGACACGCAAGGCGGAGTACAAATTGCCGTCAGCGCTTTCGTCCACCATGATGTCTGGGACGATGCCCTTGGCCTGGATGGAGCGACCACTTGGGGTGTAGTAACGCGCGGTGGTGATCTTCAAACCGGTGTCAGCCGTCAGCTGGCGAACGGTTTGCACCGAGCCCTTGCCGAAGGTCTGGCCGCCCATGATGGTGGCGCGTTTGTGGTCTTGCAAAGCACCCGAGACGATTTCACTGGCCGAGGCAGAGCCTTCGTTGACCAGCACGACCAAAGGAATGTTCTTCAGTGCGGCAGGCAAGCGCGACAGTGGATCGGTGCCGAAGCGACGGGAATAGTCTTCCGTGCGGGCTTTGAAAACGGCCTTCGATTCAGGCAACTGCCCGTTGGTCGATACCACCACGGCGTCTTTGGGCAGGAATGCCGCAGAAATGCCGATGGCCCCTTCCAGCAAGCCACCGGGGTCGTTACGCAGATCGAGCACCAAACCCTTGAGCTTGGGGTCTTCCTTGAAGATTTTCTCGACGCGGGCAGCGAAGTCTTCTACCGTCCGGTCCTGGAACTGGGAAATACGGATCCAGCCATAGCCGGGTTCAACAATCTTGCCGCGCACGCTTTGGACGTGGATTTCTTCGCGGGTGATGGTCACCGGGAAGCTGCGACTTTCCACCTTGCGGAAAATAGTCAGCACCACCTTGGTGTTGGGCTCGCCACGCATGCGCTTGACGGCTTGATCCATGGTCAAGCCTTTGACGAAGGTGTCGTCGATCTTGGTGATCAGGTCGCCGCTTTTGAGGCCAGCACGGAAGGCGGGAGAGCCTTCGATGGGTGAAATGACCTTGACCAAACCGTCTTCCATCCCGATTTCGATGCCCACGCCAACAAATTTGCCGGTGGTGCCTTCACGGAATTCCTTGAACGCAGTTTTGTCAAAGTAGATCGAATGGGGGTCCAGACCGGACACCATGCCGCCAATCGCATCACCGATGAGCTTTTTTTCGTCAACCGATTCAACGTAGTCGGTCTTGATCATCCCGAAGGCGGCAGCGAGCTGCTGCATTTCTTCCAGAGGCAGGGGCGCGACCGCGTTGCGAGCCGTCGCCTGGAACTGCATCGTGGTCAGGCCGCCAGCCAGCGCGCCGAGCGAGACCCAACCTGCAATCTTCAATTTGGAAGTCATGGCTTGTATTTGCCCTATCAGGAAACCTTTAGCAGTATAGGCGGGCTGCCACCCCAGGCCATGGGAATAACACGCCCCAGACACAGCAGATAAAGATTTACCGGGTCAGCAATTGCGAATCGGCCTGAATACCCAGGAAAATGTCGCACATTCGTCACGCTGTGCTGCCCCCTCTAAGGCTGCACCTGAAAGCCTGCCTTCATGTCATTGCCCAACGTCCCACCATCCATCTGGATTCGAGGTCTGATCACCTGGCTGGCCTACACCCTCACAGGGGTGATCGCGCTGGTCACAGCGCAACCCGGGTCACCGGTCGCCCAGTTGTACCTGGCAGCTGGCGTGGGCCTGGGGCTGGTCCTGGGCTGGGGCCCTCACATGCTGTGGGCCGTTTTGCTGGGTGGCGCATGCGTCACCGTGGTCGATCACACGCTGTTGCACAGTCCGATCAGTTGGGCGGCGCTGGCCACGCAGTCATGGGTGTCCGGGTTTGGCGCTGCGCTTCAGATTTGGGTGGCCTGCAGGCTCACGGCAGGCCGGTCTTGGCCGGTGGATCTGTCGCTGGACCAGCCTCGTCAGATTGCACGTTTTCTCTTCTTGGCGGGCCCTGTTGCCTGCCTGATCAACCCGGTGCTGTCTGTCGGCAGCATGCTGGCGCTGGGCATCGTGTCGCCTGATACGGCGTTGACTTCGGCACTGAGTTGGTGGGCGGCAGACACCATGGGGGTGTTGATGTGTACCCCCATCGTGCTGACCTGGGTGGGACAACCCCACACCTTGTGGCGATCTCGGCGACGCATTGTCGGCGTCCCGTTGATGATCACGACCGCGCTGCTGGGGCTGTCGATTTATCAAGTTCAGCATTGGGATTTGGAGCGCGAGGCATTTGTCTTGGATCGAGATGTCTCGGCCATCACGGATGAAGCCAACCTCAAACTCAATGGATACATCCACGCTCTGCAAGCCTTGAACGGGGTCTACCGTGCCTCACAAGACGTGTCCGAGCACGAGTTTCACCAATATTGGCTGGATCATTTGGACGGCATCCAGGCGCTGGGCTGGGAAGAACGTGTCCCCAGGGCCCAGTTAAAGGCTTTTGAAACGCATCAACGCCAAACCATCGACAGCAGCTATCAGGTGTTTGACCGAATACCAGGATCAACGGAACGGACGCCCGCCCAAGGAGCGGAAGTCGTCGCTGTGCGTTTCATCGAACCGAGGGCTGGCAACGAGGGCGCTCGGGGCTTGAACATCTTGTCCCTGGACGTGACGCGGCAGGCCTATGAGCGTGCGCTGGCTTCCAAGCAAGCCACAGCCACATCTGGCTTTGCGATCGCACAAGAGAGGCGTGGTGGTCTACCAACCCGTTCTGGGCCGCGATCAACAACCCAAAGGCACGCTGTTTTTGACCATGCGAATGGATGATTCCCTACACGCTTTACTCAAGGGCATGCCTGCCTATTTGCAAGCCTGCCTGATAGAGCGCACGGCAGAGGGCCCTCGCGTTTTAGGCGGCGCCAGCGGTTGTGAGTCGTCATTTGATGCAACGCATGCGCGACATCGCCGCACCGTGGGACTGAGCTTTGCGGGCAACCTCTGGCAATTGGTCGTGTGGGCCCCCCAGGGCGTACCCATGGTGGGACGCGGCACCTCATCTTGGGTCTTGACCGTAGCGGGCGTTGGCTTTGCTGCGGCCCTTGGCGCCATGTTGCTGGTGATTTCAGGGCACACCCGCAAGGTAGAAGCCGCCGTGCTGCAGGCTGATGATCAGCGCAGGGATGCCGAGGCCGCCAATTTAGCCAAAAGTGAATTCATGTCTCGCATGAGCCATGAACTGCGAACCCCTTTGAATGCCGTTCTGGGTTTTGCCCAAGTGATGGAGATGGACAGCAGCGCCCCTTTGGCCCCCGCTCAGCATCAACGACTGCAACAAATTCAGCAAGCAGGCTGGCACCTGCTGGACATGATCGATGATGTGCTGGACATATCCCGCATCGAGACGGGTGCTCTGCGTCTGAACACGGAATCCGTTGCAATTGGCAGCGCCATCATGCAAGTCTGTGAACAGGCCAAACACCAAGCCGACAACCTGGGCATCAGCCTGACGTGGCCCACAGATGTGCCCGCTTCATGGGGCGTACAGGCAGACCCGAGCCGTTTACGTCAGATTTTGAACACCCTGCTCGATAACGGGATCACGTACAACCAACGTCGAGGCTCGGTCTTGGTCAGCGTATCGCGACAGCAAGCCGCCGATGGCACCAGCTCGATGGTCGTCATCGTCAAAGACACCGGCATGGGTATGTCGCAAGAGCAGTTGGCGCAACTGTTCCAACCGTTCAATCGCCTGGGCCGAGACAAGGATATGCCCGATGGCGCGGGGGTTGGCCTGGCTATCAGTCGACATCTGGCCAATTTGATGGGGGGCCAGTTGGAAGCATCCAGCCAGGTAGGGAGCGGCGCCACGTTCACCTTGACACTGCCGGCCACGCACATTGAAGTCGATCTGCACCCTGGCTCGCCGCGGGATGTGGGCCCAGCCTCCGTGCCCCCCGAATCACCACGCCACGTCTTGTACGTGGAAGACAATCTGGCCAACAGCGAGGTGGTTCGGGCCGCCCTGTCAGACCGCCATTGGATTCAATTGAGCACTGCGCCCACCACGGAACAAGGCTTATCCATCCTGCACAACCGACTGCAGGGACCCAAGCCCGATCTGATTTTGCTGGATGTGCATCTGCCCGATGCCTCAGGGCAGGAGTTCCTGCGATTGGTCAAAGCCAATCCAGAAACCACCCACATCCCGGTGATCATGATCTCGGCCGATGCCATGCCAGAGCAAATTGAATCGGCCTTGGCCGCAGGGGCCCAGTCTTACCTGACCAAGCCTGTGCAACTGCCATCGCTGCTGTCTCAGGTGGACACCCTGTTGAATCAATCGACCAACTGATCCCCAAAGCGTGCGCGCAGCACCGCAGGCGTCGCGGCGGCATCGTCAGTGGCCAGCGTCATCAGGCGATCAATCCAATCCGCAGGCAATTCACCACGCAACTGAGCCAGACGCAAACGCGGATGAGGGGTTGGCAGGGTGGTATCGGCATCGGCCAATAGCTCTTCATAAAGCTTTTCACCTGGGCGCAAACCACTGAACACGATGGGGATCTCAGCCTCGGTGTGCCCGGTCATGCGGATCAGTTCGCGTGCCAGATCGGCAATGCGCACCGCTTCGCCCATGTCCATCACAAAAACTTGGCGATAATATCCTAAAGCAGAAGTGTTGTACAATAAATTCCCGATGAGTTGGTTGGCTTTTGCAGCTTTTTCATCTTTTCCGGCAGCAACTTTTTTCAACTGAAGAAGCGCCGAACTCAATTCCAGTTTATTCATATTGGCTTTAATGAAAGGAAATTCGGACACAAATTGTTCAGCTTTCATCATTTCGTTTTCTGGGGAACCGTAACTCACAAGATGATTGTGCCCGAAAATTAAACTAGAAATATTATTGAACCCATTATAAACTTTGCTTGGATCTGCAATTTTCACATATTCTCCCGTGTTGTAATCGTAAATGCCTTCTGATAAAGGAATTCCAGAAAAATCGCTCCCTTTTTCATAATAGGTTTTTGCTCGTTCAAAATCTCCGGAACGCATCGCAAAATCGCCATATAGCACATTGAAAAAACTTGCTGTATTTCCAACGTCATTAATATTTTTTGCAATGATTTCTTGCTCAAATTGGGTTT
>JBDKHX010000252.1:0-3611 GCA_039797415.1 Pseudomonadota bacterium
ACCTTGGTCGCCTCCACGATCTTGTGGCGGTCGTCGGGGTGGACCAAATCGAGCCACGAATCAACCGTGGTTTGGGTGACCTCATCGTGGTCAAACCCCAGCATCGTGGCGGTGCGGTGGTTGATGATGCGGTCTTGTGTCTGGAAATCAAAGTCCCAGGTGCCCATCTGGGCTGATTCGAGCGCCAGTTGCAACCGTTCTTGGATCACGGCCGTGCTGCGATCGGCGTCCAGTTTGGCGCGGTTTGAAGGCATGAGCGAACTCTCCCGCTGCGATGATCAACCCGAGAAGTTCGGATCGTCAAGGCCTACAACGCCTAGCGGGGTCTTTCGGGTTGACGCCGCCAGGTGTCAGCGCTAAGGCTTTACATCCGGAAACGGATGCTGGGGATCAGTCCTCGCCGACGACGGGCATGCAGACGCGAATCCGAAACCCCGGCAGGCTGACGACCTGGCCGGCGCGGATCTTGGCGGTCTTACGTGACTCGTCCTGTCCGTCAACCTGCACCATCCCCTCAGCCACCATGGTTTTGGCACGGCCACCACTTTCGGCGGCGCCGACGGCCTTGAGCAAACTGTCCAGCGCAATGAAGTCGCCCCGCAGTTCGAAGCTGATTTGTTTCAGGGATGCCATGAATGTGGTCAGAGAGTGAAAAGGTGCACAATGCGCCCAGATTGTGCACTTCGGTGTTTTCAGATTCAAACATGTCCTTCAAAAAAACTGACCTCGTAAAAAACCTCGGCCTGAAAATCTCTGAAAAGATGAAGAAGGCAGGCGTCCCTGAACGTTTTGGCGTGGCTTCAACCGCCTTGCCAGATCGTCGTGAACAGCGCAGACTGGACCAGCTCGCGGGCTTGATCCCCTTTGCGACCAAATTGAACGCTGATTTGGTCAAGCAACTGCAAGACCGTGCGGCGCAAGAGGGTGTGACGCTCAATGAATGGGTAGACCGCCTGATTCGCGCTGGTTTGGCGGTTCAGCCTGCAGCCAAGGCGGTGGCGGTCAAGGCCGAAGCGCCGGTGCCAGCCAAGAAGGCTGCCGCGCCTGCTGTAAAGCCGGTCGTCGCCAAAAAGGCCGTTGCTTCAAAGACAGCGGCCGCGCCAGCCCCGGCCAAAAAAGCAGCAGCCAAGAAGGTTGCTGCCAAAAAGGTTGCTGTGAAGACTGCGGCCAAGCCGGCAGCCAAGACCGTGCCAAAGCCTGTCGCCAAAAAGGCCCCAGCCAAAAAAGCGGCCGCTAAGAAGGCCACTGCCAAAAAGAGCTGACGCCCCAAGCTGACGCAATAGGAGACCGAACATGAACCGACCCATGATGCACGTAGTGAACCCGCAGACAGGCGAATCGGATCCGGCGCAAATTCGCCGCGTGTTCGAGTCTCAATTGGCCACCGCCCTGGCTTGGCGCGAATCCACCGCAGCTGAGCGCATTGCGCGCCTCAAAAAGCTGCGCGACGGCATGATGGCGCGTCGTGAAGACTTCTATGCGGCCTTCCAGAAAGACTACCGCAAGCCTTCAGCCGAAGTCGAGGCGACCGAGTTCATGCCGGTGCTGGACGAGATCCGTCACGCCATTGGCAGCCTCAAAAAGTGGATGAAGCCCACCAAGGTGTGGCCCACGATTGCGTCGGCCATGACGTCCAGCTGGATTGAATACCAGCCACGCGGTCGTAGCCTGATCATCGCGCCATGGAACTTCCCGCTCAACCTGTGCTTCGGCCCCATGGTGTCGGCCTTGGCTGCGGGTGACACCGTCATCCTCAAACCATCCGAGATGACACCGGCAGTGAGCGCCGTGATGGCGGAGATCATCTCCAGCATCTTCCCGGACAACGAAGTGGCCTTGTTTGAAGGCAGTTTGCCGACATCGCAAGCCTTGCTGGATCTGCCTTTTGACCACATTTTCTTCACCGGCTCGCCCGCTGTGGGCAAGGTGGTGATGGCCGCTGCGGCCAAGAACCTGACCAGCGTGACGCTGGAATTGGGCGGCAAGTCGCCCGTGATCGTCGATGAGTCGGCCAACCTGCGCCTGACGGCCGAAGCCCTGATGTGGGGCAAGTTCACCAACTGTGGGCAAATCTGCGTGGCGCCTGACCACGTTTACGTGCACGAGTCCGTCAAAGACAAGTTGGTCGAGCAGTGCAAGGCTGTGCTGGCCGAACGTTATGGCGTGACCCCGCAAGAGCAACGCAACAGCCCGCACCTGGCTCGCGTCATCAACCAGCGTCATACCCAACGTCTGGCAGGTTTGCTGCAAGACGCTCAAAGCCGTGGTGCACGCGTGCTGGCTGGCGGCGAGGTGGATGTGGCCACGTGCTACATCGCGCCGACGTTGATTGAGCAAATCCCCCAGGATGCGCAGATCATGACCGAAGAGATCTTTGGCCCACTGCTGCCGATCATGACTTACCGTGATCTGGACACCGTGGTGCGTGAGATCAATGCCCAGCCCAAGCCACTGGCCTTGTACGTGTTCAGCACCCACAAGCAACGCACCCGTCGTTTGCTGGCGCAGACCAGCTCAGGTGGTGTGGCCATCAACCACTGTGTGTTGCATTACGCACAGGGCAATCTGCCGTTTGGTGGCGTCAACAATTCGGGCATTGGCAATGCACACGGGCACTTCGGTTTCAAGGCCTTCTCGCACGAGCGGGCGGTGCTCAAATCCGGCCCGATCCTGATGGCCAAGCTGTTCTTCCCGCCCTATACCGGCTTCAAGCAAAAGCTGATCCGCGCCACGGTGGACATCCTGCGCCTGCCGTCGATTTTCTGACGTCCGGTTTTCGCAGGGCTTTGCCGCGATAATTCGGCCCCGAACCCCCGCCCGCCTACGGCAGAACATGCGTGGCGGGCTTTTTGCATGTCTGGACGATTGTGGACACCTTCATTCAACAATTGATCAATGGCCTGGTGGTGGGCAGCATGTATGCCCTGGTCGCCTTGGGCTACACCATGGTCTACGGGATCATCAACCTCATCAACTTTGCTCATGGCGAGGTGCTGATGGTGGGCGCCCTGGTCAGCTGGACGGTGGTCACCGTGCTGGCCGACTGCGGCTTGCCCGGCTGGGCCTTGTTGCTGTTGTCCCTGGTGGTGGCCATGCTGGTTTGCATGGCCTTGAACTTCGTCATTGAAAAGCTGGCCTATCGGCCTTTGCGCAATGCGCCGCGCCTGGCCCCTTTGATCACGGCCATGGGCATGTCTTTGCTCTTGCAGACGCTGGCCATGATCATCTGGAAGCCCGACTACAAGCCGTATCCCATCTTGTTGCCTGACGATCCCTATGAGGTTTTTGGGGCCACCATCAACATCGCACAGATCCTGATCTTGGCGGTGACAGCGGTGGTGCTGGGTGGTTTGATGTTGCTGATCAACGGCACGCGCCTGGGACGCGCCATGCGTGCCACGGCAGAGAACCCACGCGTGGCGCAATTGATGGGCGTGCAGCCCGACAAGGTCATCTCGGCCACCTTCATGATCGGTGCGGCTTTGGCTGCTTTGGCGGGTGTGATGTGGGCAGTCAACTATGGCTCGGTGCAACACACCATGGGCTTTTTGCCTGGCCTGAAGGCCTTTACCGCAGCCGTGTTTGGTGGCATCGGTAACCTGGCTGGTGCG
>JBDKHX010000253.1:0-3609 GCA_039797415.1 Pseudomonadota bacterium
GGCCAAAGTCATGCGAACGGCTTTGTTTGCGCTGTTCAAGCCTGTCATGCGTCCGCCTGTGCCCATTGGTATTCAGCGCGGCATCATGCATGCATTGGCCGTCAGCATGCCTGGGGTCGGTGGGGTCACCATTCGTCATGTCACGGTACAAGGCATGCCCATGGAGCGCATCACGCCCAAAGGCATTAAGCCTCGTCATGCGATTTTGTACATGCACGGTGGCGCCTTTTGCGTCGGTAGCCCTCGCAGCCATCGCAGCATCACGACGCGTCTGGCCCAGATGGCGCAGGCTTGGCACAACCCGCTGCGTTGGTGATGATGTCCCCCGCTTTGGATTTGAATTTGAATTCAAGCAGCGTGGCCGAGCGTGGCGCTCGTGACCCTTTGATCAATCCAAGCTGGGGCAGGCAAGCCGTGAAGTGGATGAAAACGCCAGAGCATCATCCATTGGGCAACCCCAAGGCTTTGAGCTTGTTGGCCTATCCGCCTGCGTTGATCCAGGTGGGTGAGGATGAGGTCTTGTTTGATGACTCGACCTGGGCGGCTCAGGCCTTATCCAAAGCAGGGCGCCACGCCGAGTTGGAGGTCTATCTGAAGCGCTGGCACGTGTTCCATGTTCACGCCGCCTTCATGCCCAGTGCACATGCAGCACTGCGTCGTCAGGCTGAATTTCTGTTTAACCATTGGGCGCGTTGACCGCACCCTTTTCCCGGTTTCATTGCTTGTCTTGCGAAGGCAAGATTTAAACAGGGCCCCTCGGGGCCCTGCTTTTTTTGCCTGTTCGGTGCAACGAGATCAGCTGAAGCTGAAGTGTTCGTTGTCCATCTGCATCAAGGCGCTGGTGGGGGCCATCATCGACTTCTTGTGGCCATCTGCCCGGGGCAGCAAGCGTTCGAAGTAGAACTCTGCCGTCTGGATCTTGGCTTGATAGAACTCAGCCGGCTCTTTCCCCTTGCCGCTGGCCAGCAGGGTCTTGGCCTTTTGCGCTTGTTGGGCCCAGAAGTAGCCCATCATCACAAAGCCGGAGTACATCAGGTAGTCATAGCAGGCAGAGCTGACGGTGTCGCGGTCTTTGGCTGCGCGCAGCATCAAGCGTGTGGTGATGACATTCCATTGCACCGCGCGCTTGGCCATCTCGCGGGCCATGCGGCCAACGGGGTCACCATCCAGGCAATGCTTGACGCCAAAGCCCAGCATCTCTTTGGTGAAGTCACGCACACACTTGCCCTTGGTGCTCAGCAACACTTTGCGGCCTAACAAGTCCAGCGCTTGAATGCCGGTTGTGCCTTCATACAAAGTGGCAATGCGGGCATCACGGGCAATTTGCTCCATGCCGTGTTCTTTGATGTAGCCGTGGCCACCAAAAACCTGCATGCCCAGGTTGGCTGACTCCAGCCCCATCTCGGTCAAGAAGCCTTTGAGGATGGGGGTGAAAAAGCCCAACTGGTCATCGTAGTGGTCGTACTTGGCCTGGTCCTTTTCCAGGATGCCGTTGACCATGTTGTCGGCCAATTTGGCGGCGTGATAAATCATCGCGCGGCCACCTTCGGCCACCGCCTTTTGTGTCAGCAGCATGCGGCGCACATCGGCGTGCCAGATCAGCGCGTCGGCAATCTGGTCGCCGTCTTTTTTGCCAGACAAGGCGCGCATGGAGCGACGCTCCATCGCATAAGGCAATGAACCTTGGTAAGACAGCTCTGCATGCGCAATGCCTTGCACGGCCGTGCCGATCCGGGCCGTGTTCATGAAGGTGAACATGGCTTCCAGACCCTTGTTAGGCTCGGCGATCATGTAACCCGTGGCGTCGTCAAAGTTCATGACGCAAGTGGCCGAGGCGCGGATGCCCATCTTGTGTTCCAGCGCTCCGGCCTTGACGCCATTGCGGGCGCCCAATGAGCCATCGGCGTTGATCAGAAACTTGGGCACGATGAACAGCGAGATGCCGCGTGTGCCTTTGGGTGAGTTGGGCAAACGGGCCAACACAATGTGGATGATGTTGCCCGCCAGATCGTGCTCGCCAGCCGAGATGAAGATCTTGGTCCCGCTGATCTTGTAGCTGCCGTCTGTTTGTGGTTCGGCTTTGGTTTTGACCTGACCCAGGTCGGTGCCGCATTGAGGCTCGGTCAAGCACATGGTGCCTGTCCATTCACCGCTGACCAGCGGGGGCATGTAGGTCTTGAGTTGCTCAGGCGAGCCAAATTGCATGATGGTGTTCATGCAGCCCAAGCTCAGGCCGGGGTACATGGTGAACGACCAGTTGGCCGTGCCCATCATTTCTGACTTGATCAGGTTCAGCGACATGGGCAACTCTTGCCCGCCAAACTCTTTGGGGTGCGACAGCCCTTGCCAGCCGCCAGCCACGTACTCCGCATAGGCTTCCTTGAAACCTTTGGGTGTGGTGACCACGCCATCGGCAATGGTGCAGCCTTCCTGGTCGCCGCTCAGGTTCAGCGGGGCCAGCACCTCTTCGCAAAAGGTGGCGGCACCTTCCATGATGGCCTCCACCATGTCTGGCGTCGCATCCGCGCCATTTGACAGACTGGCGTAATGGCCAGGGTAGTCAAACACTTCATTCATCAAAAAGCGCATGTCGCGCAAGGGAGCTTTGTACTGCGGCATGGGCCACCTCTAGGGTTCATTCAAACGGTCGTTTATTTGAAACGACTGTTTGAATTTTGGCGAGCCCCTGAAGCGATTTTGACTGCCTGTGCGGGAAGAAAACATGCCACATCAAGGTGGGTGTGAGCAACAGGAAAAAAGACGCCCCACATTGCTGTGGGGCGCTCCTCCTGATTGCGTTGTGATCACACGTTCACAGGCTGTCGCCTAATGCACTCCGTTGGCGCCGAGTAAGGGAGCGGGGTGTCCACCCCGTTTCCGACCCGTCTGAGCGAGAAGTCTAGGTAATCGCTGTTTGTCCGGCGATCCTGATATCACTGGGGTGAACATGTCGCAGATGCAGGGAAAGCCTCGATTGCTGTCGCCAGATGATCCCTTTGGCTTGCTCAGCCAGGGGCTCAGAAACGAGGCAATTCTCGGAGCGCCTCTTCCAATGCGGGGGTACGGCTCATCGGGCCACCTGGCGCCTGGCGCGTTTCGCCGCAACGGCTCAATGACGGAATGGCCTTGCCCGGGTTGAGCAAACCTTGTGGATCAAATGCGGCTTTGAAGGCCAGCATCTGCACGCGCTCTGCATCGGTGAATTGCACGCACATGGCGTCCAGCTTTTCAATGCCCACGCCATGTTCACCCGTGATGGTGCCGCCCAGTGACACCGCCGTGCGCAAGATGGCGTTGCCAAAGGCGTCGGCCTGTTGGAGTTGGTCCGGGTCGTTGGCGTTGAACAGGATCAAGGGGTGCAGGTTGCCGTCGCCCGCATGGAACACGTTGACACAGCGCAGCCCGTAGGTCTCTTGCATGGCTTCAATGGCGTGCAGCATCGCGGCCAATTGCTTGCGCGGGATGGATGCATCCATGCACAGGTAATCCGGGCTGATGCGGCCTGTCGCGGGGAAGGCGTTTTTGCGGCCACTCCAAAAGCGCAGGCGTTGGGCCTCTGTTTCGCTGACATCCAGGCGTGTGGCGCCTGCGGCTTGCAGCACGGCGGTC
>JBDKHX010000254.1:0-3605 GCA_039797415.1 Pseudomonadota bacterium
TGCCGGTGCCCGCTTTTTCTGACTTTGACGGCACCGCTCGCCACAAGGTGACGGGCCTGGAACCCGGCAAAACTTACTACTACCAATTCACCGCAGGCACCGTGCGATCCAAAGTGGGCCGATTCAAAACGGCACCCGCCAAGCAAGCCGACGTCAGCCAGCTGAAGTTCGCCTTCATCTCCTGCCAAGACTGGAGCATCAACCACTGGGCCGGCTACAGCGAACTGGCCAAGTCTGATGACCTGGACTTCTTCATCCACCTGGGTGACTACATCTATGAAACCGTGGGCGAAGCCTTCCAGACTGGTTTGGTCGAATCACGCCACACCGCATTGAGCCTGCCTGACGGCACGTACAAGAACGGCACGTCCGGCGCCAAGTACGCCACCACGCTGAGCGACTACCGCTACCTGTACAAGCAATACCGCACCGACTCGCGTCTGCAAGCCGTGCATGAGCGCTTTGCCATGATCGCCATCTGGGACGACCATGAGTTCTCAGACGACTGCTGGCAAGACGCCGAAACCTATGACAACGGCAGCTTCAACGGTGTCGTGGGGGACAACACCCGTCAAACCTCTCGCCGCCTGAGCGCCAACCAGGCCTGGTATGAGTTCATGCCAGCGGACATTCAGTACGACGAGAAGGCCACCGACATCAACGGCATCAAGATTTACCGCGACTTCCAGTTCGGCAAGTTGGCCCATCTGGTGATGACCGATGAACGCTTGTACCGCGCTGACCACCTGATCCCCGAAGCGGCACCCAATCCCGCCACAGGCCAGGCGCTGGGCAGCATCGGCTCGCGCTACATGGTGCCTTCCAACACCTTAGCCGCCGTGGAAGCAGCCAAGATCGCAGCCGCTGGTGGCGACCTGGCTTTGGTGTCCATGCTGGGCAACACCCAACGCACCTGGTGGAAAGACACCATGAGCAACGCCACCGCCACCTGGAAGCTGTGGGGCAATGAGGTCTCGCTGCTGCGCATGGGCTTGAGCGGCACCGATGCCATCGCCACCTTGCTGGCCTTGAACTCGATCAGCCTGCTGGCCACCAACATTGGCAACACCGCTGCAGGCGCCACAGGCGGCAATGTGCCTGTGGCAGCCGCCATCGTCGCTGCTGTGACCGCCGGCGCGGACCAGGCTACAGCAGGCGCAGCGGGCATGGCCATCGCCACAGCCGATGCCATGTCTGCCAATTTGCTGGCTGCAGCCGTTGGCGCAGGCCTGACACCCACACAAGCTGGCATCGCGGCAGCTTGCTACAACGCAGCCAAGTCGGCCACCGCCGCAGGCATGACGGCCCAAGTCACCGCCGCAGCGCAAACTCTGGCGTTTGGCTACATCAAGCCAGATGTGCAAGCCAACAAGGCCAACTCGCCCTTCGTGATCGCCTCGGGCAAGCAAGCGGCTCTGGCCCCGTATTTCAGCCAGTTCCTGCTCAATGCGGACCAATGGGACGGCTACAACGGTGAACGCAAGGCCCTGATGCAGCACCTGCGCAGCAACAACATCAAAAACGTTGTGGCACTGACGGGTGACATCCATTCGTTCTTTGCCGGCACCGTGAACGATGACTTTGACGCCGTGGGCGGTGGCACCCCCACCATGGTCGACCTGGTCACCGCCGGCATGAGCTCGGACTCGTTCTTCTCCTACCTGCGTGACGCCGTGGGCAGCCTGTCCACCGATCTGGCCACCTTGGTGTACTACCCCATCAGCATCCCGACCGGAACGCCGCTGGGCACCTTGAACATCACGTTCAACCTGCTGGACTACACCATGGGGCAAACCGCCCCCACACTGGACCTGTTGGCGGATCAAGCCCGCGTGCAAGTGCGTGGCGCTTTGGCACAAGCCGGTGCGCCTGAAGCCCAGTTGGATGTGCTGACCGAGCAAATGCTGGCCGGCCTCAAAGCCAGCCCCAGCTTCAACACCAACTTGCTGGGCTTGGCGCAGCAGTTGTCTGGCCTGAACTCGAACCCATGGCTGAAGTACGCCCGTACTGATGCACAAGGTTTTGCCGTGGTCACCTTGACCCCCGGCAACCTGAGCTGCCAGTTCAAGCAGGTCAACCGCCTGGTAGGCAACAACGCACCGAGCGCCTCGGTCATTGCCCGCACCACCACCGCCACCGTGGTCAAGGATGTGGTGGGCGTGACGATCAGCTGATCAAGGCATCACGGCAATCGGCACAAGTCATCCTGAGGCGTGATTCCCCCATTGGGGGAATCAATACCCAGGCAGGACAACAACGATGCAAACAAGTTGTGATGTCCATACTGTTGCGGCTGGGCGGATTGACTGCGTGCTTTCACAACCGCAAAACGACTGGCGATCACAGGGTCTTTGAGCAAAGGTTGAGACGCCCAGAGCAACAGCGGTACCCAACGTTGCTCTGGCGGTGCCACGCTTCTGGGTGTGGCGTGAAAGTGCAAGTTCTCACCAATCGACTCACCATGGTCTGATGTGTATACGACCAATGCACGGTGCTTGGATGCCAGTTCAAACACTTGATCCAAAAAGAAGTCGGTGTAGAGGATGCTGTTGTCAAACGAATTGAGCAGCGCCTCGGTAGAACAGGACACATCGCTACCGCCGCACTCAGGCCCCCATTTGGCAAACTCGCGTGGATAGCGGTTGGTATACAAATAGTGTGACCCCTTGGTGTGCAAAATCGTGAGCCGAGGTTTGCGCTGCGCTTGGGGTGCATTCAACACGCGCGCCAGTTCTGGCAACAACAAGGCGTCCTGCATCGGTTTACCGGCATTTTCGGGTTGGGCCGAGATAACCTCTCTGATCTTGAAGAAATCAGGTTGGGCGCGACCATAAAAACCCACCTCGCTCTGCATGGCGAGGATGTTGATCTCAAACCCCAGGTGCTTGAAAACCGAAAACACCATCCGCTCATGGATGATGTCTGGTGCCATACCCTGCCCTTTGGTGATGCCCTCTGGCCGCACAAACATGCATGCAAGCGACAGCTTCGTGGACGTGTCACACGAGAGCCCCGCAAAGGCGGCCAGGTTGTCGCGGGCTGCCAAACGCGGCGTGGTGGGACGGCTGTGCCCCAACAGACCGAATCGGTCAGATCGAGCGGTCTCCCCGATCACCAAGATGACATGCACATCATCCAATGGGGCCTGTGGCTGGTATTTGAATGAATGAACCGGGCTGACCAAAGTGGCCTCAGCCCGTGAATCGGCCCACATGCGATGCAGGACCATGCCTGATCCAACCATCCAGTTCGTAGGCACATACACATGCGAAATGACGCCCGACATCTTCTGCGCCGCATCGCCGAGATGAGCCTGCACGTGGCCACTGATCGACTCCACCGCTCGGTATGAGCCATATGCCAAACCGAGTGACAACAGCGCCAGCCACAACAGCTTTTTGCGTGCGAAAAATGTTGTCTGAGCCAAGACCCGCCACCAATACCAAGCGGGCAGCAAACCAGCAATCAAAAACCAGACCCAAAATGACAGGCCCACAACTTCCGAGGACATGTCATGGTCCGTCGTGAAAATGGCGCGGATCACCCCAAACCCGATCACCACATCAAAGACGGACATGTAGTACGAGCAGGCGGCACTGATCAAC
>JBDKHX010000255.1:0-3603 GCA_039797415.1 Pseudomonadota bacterium
TGCCACAAGGGCACTAAACTTGCGCCAGCTTTACCGGAACCCATCATGTCTCAGTGCGCATCTAACTCGGCCTCTCCCTCTGATACCCCAGTGGCACAGCCCATCAAGCTGGTCCCCAAAGCGGTTTTGAATGCCCACGGCTGTGGTGGTGATTGCAAAGCCCATGATGACAGTGAGGCCCGTTGGCCTCGCGCCAAGGTGCTGGCGTTGTTCAACCTGCCCTTCAACGACCTGATGTGGCGCGCCCAACAAGTGCACCGTGAGCACTGGGATGCCAACGAGATCGAGCACGCAACCTTGTTGTCGGTCAAGACCGGCGGCTGCCCAGAGGACTGTGGCTACTGCCCTCAATCGGCCTCGCATGACACGGGCGTCGAAGCCAGCAAGCTGATGTCCCCCGATGAAGTGCGTGAAGCCGTGGTCGCTGCTCGTGAAGCTGGCGCCAGCCGCTTCTGCATGGGCGCCGCCTGGCGCGCGCCCAAAGACCGTGACATCGAAAAAGTGGTCGAGCTGATCCACGTGGTGAAAACCGAAGGCCTCGAAGCCTGCTGCACCCTGGGCATGCTCAGCGACAGCCAAGCCCAGACCCTCAAAAGCGCCGGCCTGGACTACTACAACCACAACCTGGACACCGCCCCTGAGTTGTATGGCGACATCATCACCACGCGTGACATGCAAGACCGCCTGGACACCCTGGACCACGTGCGTCAGGCCAACATCAAGGTGTGCAGTGGCGGCATCGTCGGCATGGGTGAGACACGTGAGGGCCGCGCGGGCTTGATCGCGCAATTGGCCAATTTGTCGACCTATCCGGAATCGGTCCCGATCAACGATTTGGTCCGCGTGCCCGGCACCCCATTGGCCGACACCCCTCAACTGGATCCGCTTGAGTTTGTGCGCACCATCGCCGTCGCCCGCATCACCATGCCAACCGCACGTGTGCGTTTGTCAGCCGGGCGCCAGCAAATGAGTGAAGCCGTCCAGGCGATGTGCTTCCTGGCCGGCGCCAATTCCATTTTTTATGGTGACAAATTGCTGACCACTGGCAACCCAGAAGTCGAGCGTGACCGCCAATTGCTGGAAAAGCTCGGCCTGCGTAGCGGTCAGGCCGTCACGGCCCGCGTTACCGCAGCAGCCTGATCAACGGCCTGCTGGATCGCAGGCCGGGGGCCTCAGTGCCCCCACACCCACAAGCGGGTGCCACCGGCATCAAAGTTCTTGATGGTGATGGTGCCCATGCCGGGTGCGTCATATTTCACGCCCGTCATCTGCGAAATGAACTGCGACAGTTTGATCGTCGTGGTTTGAGGGCGCGATGGCAGCGTCACCTCTGACACGGCACGGCCGTCATACACGTCAGGCGGCAAATCCGTCACGCCTGCTGCGGCCATGGTTGCCAAAAATTCTTCTTTGGTCAGCGCTTTGCCAAAGGTACTGCTGACCGTCAGCAACTGATTGGCAAAAGCCAAAAACGGCGAGTCTGGCAATTGCAGCTTTTCCGTGCCATCACCTGCGTAGGTGTTGCTCATGGTTTCTTCATCCACCGCCACCAAGGCTGCGTTGGCACCACCAACAGCGGTCATCGCGGCCAAAGCCAAAGTCGTAGATACAAGGATGCGGGCGGGTGTGTTCATGAGGCTACCTCCGGGAGAGATAGCTTTTATTTCGGCCGTCTAAAGGCCCCCCGTAGGACTGAAACCGTTAACAGTTCCGCATTTGCGCCGCTATTTCAACGATTGCGACGCGTCCAGTTCCAGTAGACGATTCACCACGCCGCATGGGGATTTCCCAAGTCGCAGGCGATGTGAATGCCTCACATAATCGGTCACATTCATACAACGGGGGCCAGCGCCACCTATGTCGGTCTCTCGTCGCAAAATGTTCAGCTTGCGTGCTACCGCGAGCTACGCCGTATTCGCGACGGCTTGGATCTTGTTGTCGGATCAAGCCTTGAGCCTGTTTGCCGACCCCAAAACCCTGACGCAGTTCTCCACACTCAAGGGTTTGCTGTTCATTGCCATCACCGCCCTGATCTTGTGGGTGGCATTGCAAAACGTCCCGAACGACGATGCCACCACGCTACCGGAATCCCCTGCCGACGCGTCCCATCCATTGCGAATGGTCTGGGGCTTCGTGCTGCCAGCAATCGGCGGGCTGATCCAATGGATCAGCTGGCCCGAGGCAGAAACCTTCACCTGGCTGCTGCTGTATCCCGCCGTGTTTCTGGCCTCCTGGTTAGGCGGGCGCGTTGCCGGGCTCCTCGCAACAGGGCTGTCAACCCTGATCGGGTGGTACGTTTTCACGGCCCCCGCGTTCTCCTGGTCCGTGAGTGCCCCCACCTCTGCCCTGAGCATCGGCATCTTTTTTGGCATGGGGGTGCTGTTTACATTGACCCATGAATGGCTGCGCCGCAGCCAACAACGCGCCACCGACAACAAATTCGAAGCGCTGGTTGAACAATCCCTCGCCGGCATTTACATCGTGCAAGATGGTTTGTTCCGCTATGTGAACCCCGAGTTCGCGCGGATCATGGGCTATGACTCACCCGATCAGATTGTCAACAACCTGCATGTTGCAGACCTGATTGCGCCGGAACACCGCGAAACCAGCCTGCGCAACATCCAGCGGCATCTGGCCGACATGAACCAGCACATGCGTTACGCCCTCAGGGGCCGACGACGCGATGGTTCAGCCGTCGATCTAGAAGTTCATGGTCGCGGCATCCAGACCAACACGGGCACCGCAGTGATCGGGTTGGCCATTGATGTCTCGGAGCGAATCAAAACAGAAGCCGCCTTGCGACAAAGCGAACAACTCTTGCGCGCGGTTGTCGAAGGCACCAGCGATGCCATCTTCATCAAAGACAAAACTGGCCGCTACCTGATGGCCAACCAGGCCACAGCAGACATCTTGGGATGCACGGTGCCAGACATCCTGGGCCAGGACGACACCGCGGTGTTTGCGCCGGCCACCGCGCAACAGTTGATGGCTCGCGATCAAGTCATTTTGAAAGAAGGTCGCACACAAAGCACCGAAGAACAATTGACCACGCTGGACGGGAAAGACTGGCTGTTTTTGGTCACCAAAGGCCCCCTGCTGGATGCCCAGGGGCAGGTCGTTGGCTTGTTCGGCATGTCCAGAGACATCACCGAGATCCATCAGGCCCGATTGGCGCTGCAGCACCATCAAGAACAGCTGGAAGCGGTGGTGCAACAGCGCACCGCTGAGCTCAATCTCGCCAGACAAGAAGCCGAGCAATTGGCGCAAGTCAAAAGCGAATTTTTGGCCAACATGAGCCATGAAATTCGCACCCCACTCAATGGCGTGCTCGGTTTGGCGCAATTGGGTCTGCAAGACACCACATCTCCGTCTGCGCAGCACTTGTTTGGGCAGATTGTTCAGTCTGGTCGCTTACTGTTAGGCGTGGTCAACGACATTTTGGACTTCTCCAAAATTGAAGCGGGCAAACTGCAAACCGAGGCCATTCCAGTCAACCTGCGAGAACTGCTGGACCGCGCCTTAGCCCCCATCCGCCAACGGGCTCACGATCAAGGCTTGACGGTTGACCTCCATCTGGCCTCCGATCTGCCCATCTGCATCGAG
>JBDKHX010000256.1:0-3599 GCA_039797415.1 Pseudomonadota bacterium
GAAGCCAAGCGACTCGGCCCAGCCGAGTTCTCGATCGATGGTGGCGAGGTCGAAGGTGTCGGCCTGCCACATTTCGAGCTGGTTGATCGCGGTGCTCGGCGCGTAGTTGCAGCCGACGAGCCAAGGGTGCTCAGCCCCCCAGGCCAAAACGGCCCACCAGGACAACACACCGAGTAGCACCGCGATGATGATCAAACGGATCAACATCGCCCATCCTGACGCTTTCATGGCTGCTTGCCTCAGTCCGTTTCAGACACGTAGATCTCGACGCGACGATTCTGTGCGCGACCTTCTGGTGTGTCGTTAGACGCAGCAGGCTCTCGCTCACCACGGCCTTCAGCCGACAGATTGGCTGAACGCACGCCGGTCGATTGCAAATAATGGGTCACTGCCTGAGCACGAGCCACAGACAACTTGTCGTTGGCGACATCTGAGCCCACATTGTCTGTGTGCCCCACCACCTGGGCACGCAAATCGCAATACTCGCGCAGCGATTTACCCACTTGGTTGAGCGTTTGCTTGAAATCAGGCTTGATCTCATGCTCGCCTGTTTCAAACATCAACGAGCCTGGAATGTTCATCTTGACCGAACCATCCGGCATTTCGGTCAGGCTGATCGACGACTTGTATTGCGAGCCAATCAAAGCGCCGCCCAGTGCACCCAGCAACACGCCGTTACGCGTACCCACACCACGCTTATCTGCCACACGGTTGCCAATGACCCCGCCAATGACGGCCCCCGCCACTGCGCCAATGGCAGCATTCTTCACCTGCGAGTTCGGCAAGCCTTTGCAGCCAAACACCCCGCCCTCAGAGGGCGCACCCGATTGGCCGCCCTGCAAAGAGCCGCAACCCACCATGGCCACCGAGACCAAGGTCGTGCAAAACACCACAGCGCCGCGGCGCATCACCATGCCAAAATTCATGAGGAACCTCAATTCGTCAAACAACAACGCGCGAAGTGTAGCGACTGTTGCATGCCATCGCGGCATACTGCGCAAGACTGATTCACGGAGACAAATATGACCCGATTCAAACGCAGCCTGTCTGCCCTGCTTGCTTCGTCCGTATTTCTAGCCAGCACGACGACCTGCGCCCAGGCGACCACCATCTCCACCCAGGAAGCGGCTGCGGCTCAAGTCACAGAATCCCATGGCATGACCGCTGAGCAAGCCCGCGCGCACATCCATACCACCCTCGCTCGCGCTGATCTGCAAGATGCGTTAGAGCAGCGCGGTGTCGACCCGGCAGAAGTCAAAGCCCGCGTTGCAGCCTTGACTGACGCAGAAGCACAAACTCTGGCTGCACAAATCGATCAAGCGCCCGCGGGTGCATCGGACATCATCGGAGCACTCGTTTTCATCTTTGTGCTCTTACTGGTCACCGACATTTTGGGCTTGACCAAAGTCTTCCCCTTCACTCGATCCATTCGCCGTTGAGCTGCCCGAGCTGGCTCAAGCTAACTGCCATATTCAGCCTCGTTAGCTCGATGCTGTCGGGTTGCGCATGGCTGCCTGCCACGCCACAGACTGACCACCTCAGTCAACCCTTTGCGTGGTCAGGCAAGCGGCAACTGGCATTGACCAACGTGCCCGTGGTTTTACAAGAGCCTGACTTTTGTGGACCAGCAGCCTTGTCCATGGCGCTGCAACAGGCCGGCCTGCCTGTTTCTCAAGACGAGCTGGCCCAAAAAGTGTTTTTACCAGGCCGGGCTGGCACACTGCAAACTGACATGCTGGCAGGCCCACGTCATTTCGGCTTCGTCGGATACGAGTTGGATGGACAACTGTCGAGCCTGCTGAAGGCGACAGAACAAGGCCACAGCCCCATCGTTCTACTGAACTTGGGCCTCTCGTGGGCGCCGCAATGGCATTACGCTTTGGTCATTGGCTACGATCTGGATCAGAGCGAAATCATCCTGCGCAGTGGCACCTATGCGCGCCAGGCCATGCCACTACGAACCTTTGAGCACACCTGGGCCCGGTCACAGCACTGGGCCATGGTGCTGGCGTCACCCGGCTCCTTGCCCACGACTGTCGATGCCATCCACGCAGAACAAGCCGCACTCGGCTTTGAACAAGTCAACCAAGGACGACGCAGCATCCCGGTATGGGCCAGCATCGCTCAGCGCTGGCCAAATCGGCTGCTCGCTCAACTGGCCCTGGGCAATGCCTACATGAACAGCGGCCAATGGACGCAAGCCGCTCACACCTTCGAAAAGGTCTGCGACCAATTTGACAGCGCCATCGCATGGAACAACCTGGCGCAAGTCCATTTGCACCAGGGCCACAGAGACAAAGCCTTGGTGGCAGCACAACGCGGCCTGCAGCGGGCTCGGACGCACGAGCCTCGCTGGATCGAAGCCCTGACACACACCCTTCAAACCATTCCAACAGACTGAGCCATTCATGCCCACCACCTTTGCCAGGCTATTGATCTGCCTATCTGTTTGGGCACTGGGCCAGCCAGCCTTCGCATCAGATGCGCCCTCGGCTGCCAGCGCCCCTGCTCATGACAGCCTGTCGGCATCCGCCAAAAAAATCTACGACCAAAGCCGCTTGCAACTGCTGCAAGTGCGCACCTTGCTCAAGGGACAAGACAGCCAATCGTCTGTCGGGTCTGGCTTTTTGGTGGATGACAAAGGCTTGCTCATCACCAACTACCACGTGATCAGTCAATTTGCCTTGGAGCCAGATCGCTACCGACTGCGCTTTAGTACCACCGACGGACTAGAAGGTCCTTTGGAGTTGATCGACATCGACGTGCGGCATGACCTGGCCTTGCTGAGGCTCCCCAGCAAAAGCCCCGCCAACCGTGGCGCCCTGCGTTTTCGGCCCGCCAGCACCCCTCTGACCAAAGGTGAGCGAATCTACTCCATGGGCAACCCCAGAGATGTCACCTTTGCCGTGGTCGAGGGCAACTTCAACGGACTGGTAGAGCGCTCGTTCGACCCCTTGATTTACTACGCCGGCAGCATCAACCCCGGCATGAGCGGTGGCCCGGTTGTCGATGACGATGGACGTGTGGTCGGCATCAACGTATCAGCCATGATCTTTGCCGAGCAGATGAGCTTTCTGGTCCCTGCGGCCAACGCTCAGGCTTTGCTCCAGCGTTCAGCCCACAAAACACAAGCACTGGCCACGCCCGTGTGGCCCTCCATCACGCAGCAAGTTCTGGCGTATCAAAACGACCTGACACAACGCTTCCTGGCGCAGCCCTGGCGAGACGGCGGTCATGAACGCTACAAACTACCCGTGCCACAAGAACAGTTCATGCGGTGCTGGGGCGGCAACACAGCCAGCGAATCCAAAGGCATCAAGACAGAATCAACCCGCTGCCGGATGGAACACAACCTGTTCGTGCGTGACAGCCTGCGCGTTGGGTATCTCGACTTCGAGCAAGTTAGCATGGACGGCAGCAGTGTGGGCCCCTGGCGATTCGCGCAAGCCTACAGCCGACGATTCGGGCTGAATACCGCCATGAATCCAGGCAAAGAACGGACCGCCGCCCAATGCAAGGAATCCTTTGTTGACAGTCATGGCGTGGCGCTGCGATCAGTCGTCTGCATGAATGCCTACAAAAAACTCAAGGGGCTGTAT
>JBDKHX010000257.1:0-4705 GCA_039797415.1 Pseudomonadota bacterium
GATGTGTCTGTCGCCTTGGTGCAAGGTGGTGTGGCGCAGGATTCGGATGGCGAAAACCTGATGAGCCTGGCCTCGCTTTACTACGAGCCGGGTTGGGTGTTTTATCGGCGCGGGCTGCAAGTTGATCGGCTCAGTAGTCTCAAAGGCCTGCGTATCGGGCTTGGGCCGCGAGGCAGCGGCATGAACACGCTGGGCGTGCAGTTGTTCAATGCAAACGGGTTGGACAGCGACAACACGCGCTTTGAAGCATGGCCACCTGAAGAGGCGGCTCAGCGCTTGTTGGATCGAAAACTCGATGCGGTCTTGTTGGTCGGTGCGCCTGAGTCGTCACTGATTTACCGCGTCATGATGGCGCCGGGTATCAACCTGTTGTCCTTCAAACAAGCCGATGCATATTCGCGCCTGTTTTCTTATTTGACCCGGGTTGTGCTGCCTGCTGGTGGTTTCGATTTGGGGCAGAACATTCCGGCACATCAGGTCGAGTTGGTCGCGCCTACGGCGATTTTGGTTGTGCGCGACACCATCCACCCTGCGTTGATTACCTTGTTGATGCAGGCCTCCACCGAAATTTTTGGCGGTGATGGCTTGTTTCAGCGCGAGGGTGACTTTCCGTCTCCCAAGGGGGTGGATATCCCCCTGAGTCTGGACGCCGACCACTACATGAAGGCGGGCCCGTCGTTTTTGCATCGCCACCTGCCGTTCTGGATTGCGGTCTGGATCGACCGCCTGATTGTGTTTGTGATCCCGGCTTTGGCCTTGTTGGTGCCGTTGTTCCGCTTTGCGCCCACGATTTACTCTTGGCGTGTACGGTCTCGCATTTACCGTTGGTACGGCAAGTTGAAAAAGCTGGAGTTTGAGCTGGACGTTGAAAAGCGTGGGGTGGATGTGCCCAGTGCTTTGGCCAAGTTGGACGAGGTTGAAAAGGGCGTCAGCCAGATCCGAACACCCCTGTCTTATTCAGAGCACCTGTACAACTTGCGGGCCCATATCGAGTTGGTTCGCCAGCGAATTCAGAAATTGTCCGCGTCGTCGTGACTTAGTGCCGTCGTGGCCAGATCTGGGCCTCACCTTCGGCATTGAACCCTCCGTAAAACCGATAAGCCGTCTCAGGGTAGACAGGCCTAAACTGGGTTTTGCATTGATGGAGGTGGTTCATGAATGCTCCGCTACCCGACCATGGGTTCATGAATGCTCCGCTACCCGACCATGTCTTGAAGGCATTGGCCAATTTGTCCCTCGACGACAAGTACACCTTGGAGCGCGGGCAGGCCTTCATGAGCGGCATCCAGGCGCTGGTTCGCTTGCCTATCCTGCAGCAAACCCGAGACGCGATGAGTGGTTTGCACACGGCGGGCTTCATCAGTGGCTACCGTGGCTCGCCTCTGGGGGCTTATGACCAGTCCCTCTGGAAGGCCAAAGCCCACCTGAACAAGCACAACATCGTGTTTCAGCCTGGCGTTAACGAAGAGTTGGGCGCAACGGCGGTGTGGGGCACGCAGCAGCTGGATCTGCATCCTGAGCGGCAACGATTTGATGGCGTCTTTGGGCTTTGGTACGGCAAAGGCCCTGGGGTGGATCGCTGCTCGGACGTGTTCAAACACGCCAACATGGCAGGTACGGCCAAGCATGGGGGCGTGATTGCCGTCGCGGGTGATGACCACGCAGCCAAGAGCTCGTCCGTGGCACACCAAAGTGACCATATCTTCAAAGCGTGCGGGCTGCCGGTTTTCTTTCCCAGCTCGGTGCAAGAGATTCTGGATTTGGGCTTGCATGCCTATGCCTTGAGCCGGTTTTCAGGGTTGTGGGCGGGGCTGAAAGCCATTCAGGAAGTGGTGGAGTCTGCTTCTACCGTGTCGGTTGATCCGGACCGGGTGCGGATCATTGTGCCCACTGAGTTTGGGATGCCCGCTGGCGGGCTGAATATTCGTTGGCCCGATACTGCGCTGGAGCAAGAAGCCCGGTTGATGGACTACAAGTGGTATGCCGCTTTGGCCTACATCCGGGCAAACGGTTTGAACCAGACGGTATTGGATTCGCCCCACGCCAAATTGGGTTTGATGGCCAGTGGCAAGGCCTATAACGACCTGCGCCAAGCTTTGCATGACCTGGGTTTGGATGATGACGCCTGCCGCCGCATCGGTTTGCGTGTGCACAAGGTGGCTGTGGTCTGGCCGCTGGAGCCCAGTGCCACCCGCGAGTTTGCAACGGGGTTGCAAGAGATTTTGGTGGTGGAAGAAAAGCGCCAGATGATCGAGTATCAGCTCAAAGAGGAGCTGTACAACTGGCGAGAGGACGTACGCCCCAATGTGCTGGGTAAGTTCAGTGAGCCTGAAGGTGATCGCACCGGTGGCGAATGGTCGTATGACAACCCCACATCGCAATGGCTTTTGCGCGCTCAGGCTGATTTGAACCCTGCGTTGATCGCCAAGGCTGTGGCGCAACGGTTGGACAAGCTGGGTTTGCTGAAGGATCAAGAGCCAGCACTGCGTGAGCGGGTGGCGCAACGCTTGCGGGTGATTGAGGCCAAGGAGCGGTCTCTCAAAGAGTTGGGCAAGAGTGTCGAGCGCACACCTTGGTTTTGCAGTGGCTGCCCTCACAACACCTCAACCAAGGTGCCCGATGGATCGCGTGCTTTGGCTGGCATCGGTTGTCACTACATGGCAATGTGGATGGGACGCCATACCGAAACCGTGACCCAAATGGGCGGTGAGGGAGTGAACTGGGTGGGGCAGGCGCCCTTCACCGATGAAGAGCATGTGTTTGTGAACCTGGGGGATGGGACGTACTTCCATTCTGGCGTGTTGGCGGTTCGACAAAGCATTGCCGCAAAGGTCAATGTGACCTACAAGATTCTGTACAACGATGCCGTTGCCATGACCGGCGGGCAGCCTGTGGATGGCACCTTGAGTGTGGCAGCGATGACGCGCGAGTTGGAGGCCGAAGGTGCCAAGCGCATCGTCGTGGTCACCGATGACGAGGACAAATATGCCGAGGTGACAGACTTGGCTCCTGGGGTGACGGTTTACCCGCGTGAAGCATTGGATGTGGTCCAAAGAGAATTGCGCGAGATCGCAGGTTGCACGGTCATCATCTATGAACAAACCTGCGCGACAGAAAAGCGTCGGCGTCGCAAGCGCGGCACGATGCCCAAATTGGCCAAGCGCGTGGTCATCAACGAGCTGGTGTGTGAAGGCTGTGGAGACTGCTCAGTGCAGTCTAACTGTTTGAGCGTCGAGCCGGTTGAGACGGAGTTCGGCCGCAAGCGCCGCATCAATCAAAGCTCATGCAACCAGGATTTCTCTTGTGTGAAGGGGTTCTGTCCCAGCTTTGTGACGGTGGAAGGGGGGCAGTTGCGCGCACCCAAGCCGGGCACAGGCATTCCGGCTTGGTCAAGTTTGCCCACGTTGCCTGAGCCTGATCTACCGCGCGCCAAAAATGCTTATGGCATTGTGGTGGCGGGCATTGGTGGCACTGGGGTGATCACGATTGGGCAGGTGCTTGGCATGGCTGCGCACCTGGAGGGCAAAGGCATCGTCACGCAAGAGTCGGCTGGGTTGGCTCAAAAAGGGGGCGCAACCTGGAGCCACGTGCAAATTGCAGATCGGCCCGACGGCATCTACACCACCCGAGTGGGCATGGCTGAGGCTGACTTGATCATGGGCTGCGATCCGATCGTGGCGGCACATTCAACGACCTTGACCATGATGCGGCCTGGGCGAACCAAGGTGGCCTTGAACACGCATGAAACGCCCACGGCTGATTTGGTGCACGAACCCGGATGGCAGTTCCCAGCTCACCAGTGTGAGCATGCTTTAGGCGAAGCCGTTGGGCGGGACCACGTGGGGCATCTGGATGCGGTTGAGTTAGCCAGCAAGCTATTGGGGGATGCCATTTATGCGAACCCCTTGATGCTGGGTTATGCCTGGCAACGCGGTTGGGTGCCCTTGAGTCATTCTGCATTGACCCGTGCCATTGAACTGAATGCGGTGCAGGTTGAACTGAACCGTGCCGCTTTTGAATGGGGGCGGCGTGTGGCGCATGACGCTGCCGCTGTGATGCGTTTGGTGGTGCCAGCCCAACCGATTCAAATGGTGCGGCCTAGTCAGGAGGCCTTGGCCAGTTTGATTCAACGCCGATATGACTTCCTGATTGGGTATCAAGACGCAGCCTATGCGCAGACATACCAACATCTTGTGCATCGGGTCCAGGCTGCTGAACGTGCGCTGGGTGGCACCAAGCTGACTGAAGCGGTGGCGCGCAATTTGTTCAAGCTGATGGCCTACAAGGATGAGTACGAAGTGGCCCGCTTGTTGAGTGACGCGTCATTCAAGCAACAAATCGATCGGCAGTTTGAGGGGGATTACAAGCTGGCGTTCAACTTGGCCCCGCCGTGGCTGGCCAGTATGGATGCGGGCGGCGCACCCGCCAAGCGTCGCTTTGGTCAAGCCTGGATGCCCTTGCTCAAACTGTTGCCCAAGTTCAAAGCGCTGCGCGGCACGTGGTTTGATCCATTTGCGTATTCGCATGACCGCAAGCTCGATCGTCAATTGTTGAAGGCATACCAAGCCCATATTGAGCAGTGCTTGGGCGGCTTGAATGCAGGCAACCTGGAGCAAGCGGTGGCCATTGCTAAGGTGCCCGACATGATTAAGGGTTATGGGCATGTACGCACAGCAAGCGCCAAAATGGCGCAACAAAAATGGCA
>JBDKHX010000258.1:0-3581 GCA_039797415.1 Pseudomonadota bacterium
GGAACCCTTGTAAGGCACGCGGCCTTCGATGCCTTCAGGCACCAGCTTGTCCGCGTTGGGGTTCGCGCTTTCGTCGTTTTCCTGGAAGTAACGGTCAGCGGAGCCGTCCTTCATGGCGCCGATCGAGCCCATGCCGCGATAGCTCTTGTAGCTACGGCCTTGGTACAGGATCACTTCGCCAGGGGCTTCTTCGGTACCGGCAAACATGCCGCCCATCATCACGGCGCTGGCGCCTGCTGCGATGGCCTTGGAAATGTCACCCGAGTAACGGATACCGCCGTCAGCGATCAAAGGCACGCCTGTGCCAATCAACGCTGTCGCGACGTTGTCAATGGCTGTGATCTGTGGCACGCCCACGCCTGCGATGATGCGAGTGGTACAGATCGAGCCAGGGCCGATACCGACCTTGACACCATCAGCGCCCGCTTCGACCAAAGCCAAAGCAGCTGCACCAGTGGCAATGTTGCCGCCGATCACGTCCACTTGCGGAAAGTTTTTCTTGACCCAGCGCACGCGCTCGATCACGCCATGGCTGTGACCGTGGGCAGTGTCCACCACCAACGCGTCAACACCGGCCTTGACCAGCAGTTCAACGCGCTCTTCAGTGCCCTCACCCACGCCAACGGCAGCACCGCAACGCAGCTTGCCAAAGGCATCGCGTGCCGCATTGGGGAAGCTGTTTTGCTTGGTGATGTCTTTGACTGTGAACACACCGCGCAGCTCGCCGGCGTCGTTGATCATCAACACGCGCTCAAGCTTGTGCTTGTGCATCAAAGCCTTGGCTTCAGCTTGGGTAGCGCCGTCCTTGACTGTGATCAGACGCTCACGCGGGGTCATGATCTCGCGAACGGGCGCATCAAGACGGGTCTCGAAACGCAAGTCACGGCCAGTGACGATGCCAACAACCTTGCCATCGTCCACAACGGGGAAGCCGGAGATGCCATGCTGCGTAGACAGCTCGATGACATCGCGGACTTTGACGCCGGACGAAATGGTGATCGGGTCGCGCAGGATGCCGGACTCGTAACGCTTGACGCGTGCGACTTCGGCGGCCTGTTGCTTGGCCGTCAGGTTTTTATGGATGATCCCCATGCCGCCCTCTTGCGCAATGGCAATAGCCAGGCGCGATTCGGTCACGGTATCCATGGCAGCGGATACCAGCGGCAGATTCAACTGAATGTTGCGGGACAGACGGGTGGCCAGCGAAGTGTCACGAGGCAACACTTGAGAATACGCGGGCACCAACAACACGTCATCAAACGTGAGGGCTTTACCAAGCAGGCGCATGAACGGGCTCCAGACGCAAAAGCGGATTATACGCACAGGAAAGCACTTATGTGAAACCGCCGAGATGCGTGGCAGATTGAACATAATCCGCAAGATCGCCAATTGTTGGCAGGGATAAACTGCACAGCATGAATACCGTGCGCTTGCTGCCCTCCACGCTCGTGTCCACGCTGATCGCCAGCGCGGCCTTGCTGACTTCACCCACATCCGCTGTCGCTGGTATGCAGTGGAAGTGGAAAGACGCCACTGGCGCGGTTCAATACAGCGATCGCCCGCCACCCGCAGGCACCCCTGACAAAGACATCCTGACCCGTCCGGCTGCAGCACGCGCAACGTTAGCTGCCACCAAACCGCTTTTAGAGGCGGCATCTGCAGCGACACCAGCCAGCACAGCATCCAAACCAGACACCAAAGCGGTGGATTCAGAGTTGGAAGCCAAGCGCAAAAAGGCTGAAGACGAGAAAAAGGCCGCGCAAAAAGTCGAAGAAGAGAAAGCGGCCAAGAACCGTGCTGACAACTGCCAGCGCGCCAAGAGTTATCAGCGCACGCTCAACGATGGTGTGCGTATTTCACGAACCAACGCCAATGGCGAGCGTGAAATCCTCGATGACAAGGGCCGAGCAGACGAACAGCGTCAGGTTGAAGACATCATTCGCAACAACTGCAAGTGATCTTGCTGCGACAGTAGTTCAGGGCGCGTATTTGATGACGCGCCCTTTGCCTTTGTAGACCCGCTCGCCAGCCGCGCGGTAACGCACACGCCTCGCCTCTTTCGGGTCAACCTTCAAACCGCGATATAGCTCAATGCGATCGCGGTGGCGCAGGACATGATCCAGATCTGCCCGCCGCCCCCAAACACCGACAAACCATTGCCCAGAGGCGATGTTTGCCCAGTTGGGGCCATCTGGCTGGTCCAGCAGGCCAGACTCCTCCAAAGCAGAGCGCACCGTTACCCCCAAGGGCAAGGTCAAACTAGAACGAGCGACCTGGCGTGGTGCCATGCCAACAGTCACCTCAACCGTAAAGGCCGCAGCCGATGAATCAACGTGCGCCATAAACTTGCTCGGCGCGTTTGACGAAGGCGTCCACAAATGTGTTGGCGATGCGATCGAACACGGGGCTGACGACCAACTCCAAAGGCCGACTGGAGAACGCATAGCGCAGTGAAAACTCAACCTTGCATGCGGCCGAGTCCGCTGGCGACGCTTGCTCAGCCCCGGCCTGCCCTGGTTTTTGTAAGGGCACAAAGCGCCAGACGCCTTCCAGGTGCGAAAATGGACCATCGACCAATTGCATGGTCACGCTTTCGTTGACCACATTGACATTGCGAGTGGTGAAGGCGTGCTTGACCCCGGCAATGCCCAGATGCAACCGAGCGGTGACCCCATCGTCGTGCGTTTGAATGACCTCGGCGCGGTCGCACCAAGGCAGAAACTTTGGATAGTCTTCAAAACCGGTGACCAACGCGTACATTTCGCGGGGTGAGTACCAGAGCAAGACTGACTTTTGTACGTGCTTCATAGAATGTCGTTATTTTAAGGAGCATGGCACGATAAAAAACGTGTCATCCGGCACACTGAGCAACATGACGATCGCAGAAAACAGAAAAGCCCACTTTAACTATCACATCGAGGAACGCTTTGAGGCGGGCATCGTGCTGGAAGGCTGGGAAGTCAAGGCGATCCGCGACGGTCAAGTGCAACTGACTGACGGCTACGTGGTGATCAAAGATGGCGAATTGTTCCTGATTGGCCTGCGCATCAATGCGCTGCGCTCAGCCTCGACCCACATTCGTCCTGACGCAGACCGCACAAAAAAGTTGCTGATGCAACGCGCTCAGATCCGTCGTTTGGTGGGCAAAACCGAACAAAAAGGCTACACCCTGGTCCCTTTGAACCTGCATTTCAAAGGCAGTTACGTCAAAGTAGACGTGGCCTTGGCCAAGGGTAAGGCTGAGCACGACAAGCGCAACACGGTAAAAGAGCGCGAGTGGGAACGTGAAAAGGGCCGGTTGATGAGACACAAAGTCTCATCCAATCCGAAGGATTGAGGAGCGAAGCGACAGAGGCCCTTTCGTCAAAAGGGGCCGCTTGATGAGACACAAGGTGTCGTCAAACGGCAAGGACTGACAAGGCCTGATCCAGATCGGCGATCAGGTCCTCCACGCGCTCCAGGCCAATGGCAAAGCGCACCAGATTACCTTGCGGTGACGAGCCCAACGCACGCATGTGCTTGAGCTTGTAAGGCACAACCAGGCTCACCGGCCCGCCCCACGAATATCCAATCTTGAACAC
>JBDKHX010000259.1:0-3578 GCA_039797415.1 Pseudomonadota bacterium
CGCTCAACCCTGGCACCGCGGCTATGCGGTAGCTGGTCCCTAGTTTGATTGTGTGTACGGGAACGTTAGTGGGTTGGTTGCCGTTCACGCTACTGTCAGCGCTGTGTCGGCGTTCTGCCTTGAGCCACATGGCGCTGGCATCGACCGTCCATGCACCCAATGTGGACCGGAACTGGCCTTCCAAACCTTGATGCAGGCTGTCGCCGTCAACTGTATAAACGTTGCCAAACAGTTTGCCTTCCGGTTTGTCTGACCTGAAGTAGTTCACACCCCATTGGGTTTGGCTGCAATGGCCCTTCAGGCCGATTTCGAGTTGGCGTGTGCGTTGAACGGGCAGGGGTTGACCAGAGTTATCGTATGGCACCCATCCCGGGATAGGTAAAGGGAATGGAACGTTCATGGCCTGAACGCCTTCTCCCCAACTGGCGTACACCTGTTGTTCAGGCAAGAATTGATAACCAGTGGCAACGGATGGTGTTGTGAAGCTCTGCTTAAGTTTGGCGGGCTGCGTTCCGTCCGACAAGATGGCCTCGCGGTTCAGTCTAGTGTGGCGAAGGCCAAACCATGATGTCCAGTCTTGATGCCATTGGATGGCATCTTTTGCATAGAACTCGGTCGTACGTTCATGGCGGTTTGGCATGGGCCATGCCGGTGTGGTGTCGCCATTGGCAATCACGGTTGTGCCGTCAACAGTGCCGGAGGTAGGCAGCCAGTTGTACGCTGCTGTTTTAGCCAATGTGTCTTGCAGGCTTCGCATCCAGCCCAGCTGTGTTTTATGAGTGATACCAGCCAACTTGAATGTGCCGTCGACGTGCGAGTCCAAAGACTGGACTTCTCTGAGTTCGCCCTCGCTCCGGTAGTCGTACACGTCAAATGTGCCATCGCTGCAATATCGGGTGTAGTCGCTTGCTGCACCGCAACCGGATGGAAACGCCGTCCGGTCCTGCGTCTTCAAACGCTGAAAGCCATAGGTGGTCTGCCACTTCCAGTCGTTTTTCAGCTCTTGGGTCAAACGCAGTGTGCCCACGTGCCCCGCAAACACCACAGGCAAGGTCCAGGGCTGGTTGTTGAGGTTGATGCGTGGGTCAACAGACTTGGCGTCGGGCAACACATTGCCCAGCATGCTGAAGCCGGGCACGCTGGGTTGCGATGCGCGGCTTTGCTCCACTTCCGCTTCGATCAAAGTCTGTGGGCTCAAGCGCCAGTCAGCCGCCAATGCCAACAGGTGGCGTTGGCCTTTGGTGTTGCGCACTTCAGGGCTCAGGTGCTCATGGGCGGCGTTGATGCGCAGGCCAAAAGCTTGCGTGGCACCAAAACGGTCCGACAGGTCTGTTGCCACTTTGACGCTGTTGGCGCTGGTCCAGGCCAGTTCCGCAGACCGAATGCGGCCTTCAGGTCGCTTGACCAGCAGATTGACCAAGCCACCCGGTGCGCTGACGCCAGCCTGGATGCCGCTGGTGCCTTTGAACAATTCCAGGTTGGATTTGTTGTCCATGGGCGTGCGGGTTTCGGCGTTGTAGGGCAAGCCTTCACGGCGATAGCTATAGGCGCCTTCCAACAAGAAGCCGCGCACGGTCATGTCGTCCCAATAGCCGGTGGTGTTGTAGCCGCCGCTGACGCTGCCGTCCACCTTGGCCAGGTCTGACACGCTGTGGATGCCAGCGTCTTGCATGGCTCGCTCACTGAGGCTGACCGTTTGTGCGGGCACTTGCCATGCCGGGGTGTTGCCAAAGCCGGCAATGTTGGTTTGGCCAGACTTGTTGGCCTCGGCCTTGACGGTGATGGTGGGCAGGGCGGCTGGCTCGTCTGCTGCCAGTGCCCAGTCAGAAACGGCAATGGCGGCCAGTGCGCAAACCAATGGACGAAGGTGGAAGTGATGCGTCATGTCAAAGCCCGTTGCGCTGGTGCGCATGCGTGGTGGTCGGCAGGGGGCTTTGAGACTGGGCCATAACAGGTCAGACAGCGACACCGTCAAGCCAATCAGTCTTGCTTCCCTGCGCGAGGATTACCTCAATCAGGTTCAAAGGGACTGTCTCAGTCGGGACGCATTGCATGCGAACCAACACCCCTAGCGAAGCCGTGATTGTAGGGCTGACTGCTAACCGGCGCTCGGGCTCAGTTCAAACCACGCCCAGGCGTTGCTTCAAAGCTGTGCTGGTGGTGGTGTATTGCAGGTGCTGCGGCTCATCCGGTTTGAGCCAGGCCAGTGCTGCATAAGCCGCCATGGTGGCTTCGTGAAAGCCACACAACAGCAGGCGCTTTTTGCCCAAGTAGGTGTTGATGTCACCCACGGCATAGATGCCTTCCAATTCGGTTTGGAAGGTGCTGATGTTCACAGGGATTTGCTTGCGTTCCAGCGTCAGGCCCCAGTTGCTCAGGGGGCCGAGCTTGGGGCTCAAGCCTTGTCGGATCAGTAAGTGGTCAGCGGCCACGCTTTGCACGTTGCTGTCAGGTCCCAATACATGCAGGGCACGTAATTGGCCATCCACCACGTCTGCGTGGTCAGGCATGCCTTGCACCCATTGGACTTGGCCAGACGCAATCAAGGCACGAACGGCTTGTTCTAACTCCGGCTCGGCAGTGAACTGGTCACGGCGGTGCATCAGGCTGATGCGTGAAGGGGCGGTGTTGCGGCGGGTATCTTGCGCCAATTGCAAGACCGCACTCAATGCTTCTTCACCACCACCGGCTACCAGCACATGTTGGCCAGCCCAGGGCGCGGTATCGGCCTCTGGCTCGGGCAAATGAAAGTGCACTTGCGCACAGGACTCCAGCCCCGCAATGGTCATGCCTTTGGGCACGAAGGCGCCTGCGCCTGCCGCGATCACAATCAACTGGGTACGAAACTGCAGCCCTTTTTGGGTAGACACCAAAAAGCGATAGCCTGATGCGTCCGAGATGGGGGCGATGGTTTCGACCAGATCGTCCAGATGCAAATGGCTGTGTGCCGTGCCAGTGAACGGCGTGACTTGCCTCAACAGGTTGGCGGCCAACTCGCGACCGGTGCAAACCGGCACGCCAGGGACGTCATAGATGGGCTTGTCGGGGTAGAGCGCCGCGCATTGGCCTCCGGCCAGTGGCAGCGCGTCTACTGCATGCACCTTCAGCCCCAGCAGTCCAAGCTGAAAGACTTGAAACAGGCCAACGGGGCCCGCCCCGATGACCAGGGCGTCGGTGTCATGCATACAGGGGGATCAGCGGATCAGTTGATCCAGCTTGCCGGTCTTGTCTTTCCATTCTTCAGCGTCAGGCAAGGGCTCTTTGCGCTTGGTGATGCTGGGCCATGTCTTGGCCAAGTCGGCGTTGATCTTGATGTACTGCTGTTGGTTGCCCGGCACGTCTTCTTCAGGGACGATGGCGTTGACTGGGCACTCAGGGATGCAAACGGCGCAATCGATGCACTCATCGGGATCGATCACCAGGAAGTTCGGGCCTTCGCGGAAGCAGTCCACCGGGCATACGTCCACACAGTCCGTGTATTTGCATTTGATGCAGGCTTCGGTGACGACGTGGGTCATGTCAGGTCTCTTGAAACAGTTAGGGTTAATCTATGATTTTAACGGGAGCCAAGGCGTCCC
>JBDKHX010000260.1:0-3565 GCA_039797415.1 Pseudomonadota bacterium
CCGATTGCATGCCAAAGCCCGCATCGTTCACTTTGACATGGTGCGGCTGGTGTCACTGATGTCGCAAGACCCGGAAGCCACCCAACAGTTTGTGACCCACACCCTGGGCGACCTGAGCACCGCAGAGCCTGTGCTCAGGCGCACCTTGCTGACGTTTTTGAGCACCGGTTGCAACGTCACCGAAGCCTCAGCCTTGCTGCACACACACCGCAACACGATGCTGCGCAGGCTGGCTAAAGCGCAAGACATGCTGCCCCGGCCCTTGGATGAAAACCGGGTGCATGTGGCTGCGGCGTTGGAGGCCTTGAGTTGGACGGCTGAGGATTTGTAGCCCCGGCAATGTCACACAGACCGAGCATCATGCCCCCGACGCCTTCTGCAATGCATTTGTCTTGGTAGGCCATCTCGTACATGCGCTCGAAACCCACTTTGGCCAGCCATAGCTTGATGGATCAGCTTGCCCTGATCAACACCATCACTTCACAAGTCGTTTGGACAGCGTATATGCCGTCACGCGCCAACGCTCACCCGTTTTACCGTTCATGTATACACCCTGAGCCCCTTTTCCTTCATCTTCTTCAAGCCAGGTCTTGCCGTCGTCGCGCGACACATGAAGCACATCGCGCGTCGACCCGACGGCCTCAACGGTCGCATCTACCACGATCGTGCCACTGTCCAGCACGTACAGCGCTCCAGGAGAGACCTCGCTGGGGAACGATTTGATCGTCGACAGAACGCCGTCGTGCCACCGCAATAAGGCACAACTGGGTGGCTGAGCCTGGCTGGCGCAACTCAAGATCCAAACCACGCCTCGATGCACTTGCATGTCCACGACCGATTGCCCCGACAAGTGCAACCGCTCGATCGGCGCGGACTCTTTGTTAGTCAGCGTTTCATTGTTCACCCATGCAAGGGAGAACACGCGCGCCTCCCCACCGGGTACAAGCGCCGTCGCGCTATTGTCTGCAAACCACAAAGTACCGTCTGAACTGAGCAGAGAGACATCCATTTCTCGACTCGATCGACGCCCCCCTGCTAACGACGACACGACGGTGACTTGCTGCCACTTCTGCCCACCGTCCATCGTCCGCCAAATGATCGGACCTTTGCCAAACGCATACCCTCGGTTGCCATCCAGAAACCGGACGGCACTGACATGCTCGCCTTCAGGCCATTCCAAACGCGCCCAATCTTTGCCGCCATTGACGGAGCGAAACATTTTGCTGACCGTCACAACGGGCAGCCCTGGGTAAGCCAAGGCTTGCTTGTAATCCGTCCAGCTTGTCGCCACAACAAATGCGCGCCAATCTGGAGACGCCCACCAAGCCGCATGCTGCGCCGGTTCGGTCAACGTCACATTGATCGGCCCCCCTATGGCGCCCATCAAAAATCGAACCGAACTTCGGTTCTTGCGTTCACCCACATCGTTCATCCAAGCCTCAGTCACCTCTGCAGGCTTCGTCCAGTCTGCAGAGCTGGCTTGGCCTTCTGGGGTCTTGAAAGTGATTGCAGGTAAGCTGACTTTGACGCTCACGACTTGCTGACCGTCGATCCGGAAATCGCCTGCGCCATATGGCTTTTCAGACTTGAAGAAGGTGCTGGTTTGTTGGGTCCACATATCGTTATTCGAGCGCCAAATGATCACGAGCGTGACGACAAGCAAAAGGGCCAAGGCATATACCGCCAACTTACGCCATGAGAAATTCATCAAAACGGTCTCCGACCTCATCCGCTGCTCATTCAGTTTTTCCATGATGTCAGCTTTTCAATCGTGGCATCAACCAAGTTTCCAATGGACCTGACGGCGCCCTTCACTTTCTCTTCACCCACAACCAGACCACTGTCTATGGCCTGTTTCCAAGTGTCTTTGTCGATCCATTCCTCGATGTTGGGCTGGCCACCAATCAACGCCAAATCGACAACGGGCAAATCGGCCAGACCACCATCAAGATAAGCGGGAACGTGCGTGTTGAAGGCAAAAGTCTTGAAGGTCTGGTTGTTGATTTCGAGTTGCCCTTTTGGTACCCGCATCTTCATGCCCTTGTTCGGAAAGCGAGCGCAAGGCACGTCGATGGCATGGCCCACCATATTGTCCGCGAGGCCATTTTCCATGTTGGCTTGAAGATGCCACCGCGCGCTCATTAACCACTGCTTGCCCGCACCAGACAGTTTGGGAAGCAATTGGGCTCCATAGGTCGAACAGTAGTAGTACCCATAGCTCACATAGTAAGCAGGGGGCAGATGGCCACAGCCAATGTGGCGCATCATAAAGTTGGCGTGACGAGACCAATCCCCATCGCTGGTATCCCCTGGAATCAATTTATCGCGCTTCTTCAGCAGCCGTTCAACCACCTCCTTGTCATCCCATGGATTCCACTGCGTTGCCCACGCCTTGATCGCCTGCCAGGTACTGACGCCAGACTTCTCGACATACTCGCCATGAAGCGGGCGGTAGTAAAACTCGCAACGCCCGATGACGGCGGCACTCGCAGGGGGAACATGCAGATCACAAACCTGTGCCGTGACAGGCACACGTCTGGTGTTGCTAGTGGGCGTATGAACTGTCGTTGCTTTGCCCAGTAATGATGCGTTGCTACTCATAGGTACAAAGGGCGTTTAGTTAGCTGATCCAAGCAATTCAACAGTGACCGAATCAGGCACCTTGCTTGAGGAGATCCCGGTTTCCCCGCGCTCATTGGTCACGCCCTGGGCGATCACCCGTCCTCTGCCATCAATCAATCGGTATTTCATGTTCGCGGCGGGCACATCCAGGCCAGCCCACTTGGCCACAAATCCTTGGTCAAAATTCGCTGGGGTGCTATGGGGCAATTGCGCGGCCATGTGCGTGATGGAGCTGCCACCAAGCATCGACTTCTTCCCCGCCTTTACGGTGATCTTGCCCGGGCATTGCGCAGTGAAACTGCCACCATCAATGGTGATGCTGGCCCCACCTGACACTGCCAAGGTGATCTTCTTGGCCGAAGCGATGTTGATAGCCCCATTGGCCGATTTGATCTCCAATGCCTGCTTCGAGGCAATCTGAGCATTACCTGCTTGGGCCTGCATGTCGATGTCACCTTGCGCGGCAATCAGGCTCAAGCCTTTGCCCGCTGCTTCCGTACCCGCTTGAATTGCGCCTGCCAAGATGCCAATGGCTTGACCTGTGTGGATACGTGCCTGACCACCCGATGCCATTTGGCTGTCTTGCCCACTGGCAATTTGGGCCGTGTCACCACCACTCAGAATCAGGTCTTGCCCCGCCGTGATGCCCACACCAGCTTTGCCAACGATGGCAATGTTGGCCTCTTCCATGTGGGGCAGTTGACTGTCTTCTAGGACGTGCCCCAGGTTCTGCGGCAACTTGGCATGCTCGCCTTGGGCGCTGGCTACGGCCACTGTCTGGTGAGTGGTGGCGGCCTGGTTAAAGGTGGCGGCCAACTGCTGCGCCTGCTTGGCCAAGGCCATACCGGGGGCATTGTCACCAGCGGGGTCTGAGGTCTGCCCCATACCGTTGCTCAAACCAAAGGTGCTCAGCATCACACCGCGTGCAGCACGCAGGCCACCC
>JBDKHX010000261.1:0-3564 GCA_039797415.1 Pseudomonadota bacterium
GCACGGCCATCGCGTTGGCCCGGGTCATACCGCGTGGCCACGATGGACTGCCCATCAGAGGTTTGAATCGTCAATGACTGCATGAGGACTCAGGTGAGACTGCAAAGTTGAAAGTCTTCATAAAAAAAAGCCCGCACGGTGGCGGGCTTTTTGAGCATCAAACGCTAGGAGCCGATTACAGGCTGTCCACGCGTTCGAAGATGCCAGCAGCGCCTTGGCCAGAGCCAATGCACATGGTGACCATGCCGTACTTGCCGCCAGTGCGACGCAGACCGTGAACCACGGTTGCAGCGCGGATGGCACCAGTTGCGCCCAGTGGGTGACCCAGAGCGATCGCGCCGCCCATTGGGTTGACCTTGGCGCGGTCCAGCACGTGGCCCTTGCTGTCCAGGTCCTTCAGAACGGCCAGAGATTGAGCAGCGAACGCTTCGTTCAACTCAACCCAGTCCAGATCCGAAGCCTTCAGGCCTGCGTATTCCAGAGCCTTAGGGATGGCTTCGATTGGGCCGATACCCATGATTTCTGGAGGCACGCCCTTGACGGCGAAAGCAACGAACTTGGCCAGAGGCTTCAGACCGTACTTCAAGCAAGCTTCCTTGGAAGCCAGGATCAAGCAGCCAGCGCCGTCAGACGTTTGCGAAGAGTTACCGGCAGTGACGGAACCCTTGGCAGCGAACACAGGACGCAGCTTGCCCAGACCTTCAACCGAAGTGTCAGGACGAGCGCCTTCGTCACGGTTCACGGTCTTGGTCTTGACCACGACTTCGCCTGTTTCCAGGTTAGGAACGCGTGTTTCGATGGTGATCGGTGTGGTTTCAGCGTCGAAGAAGCCAGCTTCTTGAGCAGCGATCGCACGGCGATGCGATTCAGTCGCGAAAGCGTCCTGATCGGCGCGGCTGATGCCCCACTGTTCAGCAACCTTCTCAGCGGTCATACCCATGCCGTAGGCGATGCCCACGTTTTCGTCGAGGTTCACGACGGCTGGGTTGAACGAAGGCTTGGCACCGCCCATGGGAACCATGGACATCGATTCCACGCCACCGGCGATCATGACTTCGGCTTCGCCCACGCGGATGCGGTCAGCAGCCATCGAAACGGCAGTGATACCAGCAGCGCAGAAGCGGTTGACCGTTGCGCCAGCCACAGTCTTAGGCAGACCGGACAGCAGCGCAGCGATCTTGGCCACGTTCATGCCTTGTTCGCCTTCAGGCATCGCGCAACCAACGATCGCGTCTTCGATGGCAGCAGGATCCAGGGTAGGAACTTGGCTCAGCGCGTTCTTGATCGTGGCAACCAGCAGGTCGTCAGGACGGGTGTTCTTGAACATACCGCGACCAGACTTGCCGATCGGAGTACGGGTAGCAGCGACGACGTATACGTCACGAAGTTGTTTAGACATGTGTTGTCTCCAATCGATCAGTTGCGGACTGGCTTGCCTGTAGACAGCATGCCCATGATGCGCTCTTGCGTCTTGGGGTTGTCCAACAGGTTGCAGAAGTGCTTGCGCTCCAGGGCGTGCAGGTATTCCTCGCTCACCAGAGTGCCGGCATCGACGTCACCGCCGGTCAGCACGTCAGCAATGCAAGAGCTGATGTAGTAGTCGTGGGCGGAGATGAAACCACCGTCACGCATGTTGATCAGCGACGATTGCAGCGTGGCCTTCACGTTGCGGCCAGCAACTGGGAACAGCTTCTTGGCCGGAGCGCGGTGACCGGATTCGTACATGGCCTTGGCTTGCGCGATGGCAACGTACAGGATTTCGTCCTTGTTAGGCACAACGATGTCGCCGTCCAGCAGGTAGCCGAACTTGCGAGCTTCGATGCCCGAAGTGGCAACCTTGGCCATGGCGGAAGCTTGGAAGAATTCCTTGATGTAGGCCATCAGGTCGACCGGAGTCTGACCAGAGATGCCCTTGGAAGTTTCCAGCAATTCAGCAGCGCGACGAGCTTGGTAAGCCAAGCCACCGCCGCCAGGGATCAGACCCACGCCGACTTCGACCAGACCCACGTAAGTTTCCATGGCGGCCACGCGCTTGGCGCAGTGAACAGCCAATTCGCAACCACCACCCAGAGCCAGACCGTGCATGGCAGCAACGGTAGGCACGTTGGAGTAGCGCAGCGACAGCATGAAGTCTTGCAGTTGCTTCTCGAAAGGAGCAATGGCCTTGCCGCCACCAGCCATGAAGGCAGGCATCATGGATTGCAGGTCAGCACCGGCAGAGAATGGGCCGTCGTAAGACCAGATCACCAGACCCTTGTAGCCAGCTTCAGCGATTTCCAGACCCTTGGCCAGGCCAGAAGTCACTTCAGCGCTGATGGTGTGCATCTTGGACTTGATCGAAGCGATGACCACTTCGTCGTCCAGAGTCCACAGGCGGATCGCTGCGTCTTCAAACAAAGTCTTGCCAGCGGTCTTGGCGTCAGGAGCGTTTGCACCCAACACGTTTTCGCGGAAGTACTGACGCTTGTAGACGGGCAGGTCACGGATCGGGATGAACTTGCCTTCCTTGGCGGACCAGGAGCCTTCAGCAGTGTGGACGCCCGCATTTTGAGCGACTTGGCCGTCGAACACCCAAGCTGGCAGAGGAGCGGTCGACAGAGCCTTGCCGGCGTCGATGTCAGCCTTCACCCATTCAGCGACTTGCTTCCAGCCGGCTTCTTGCCAGATTTCGAAAGGACCTTGCTTGGAACCGAAGCCCCAACGCATGGCGAAGTCGACGTCGCGAGCGGACTCAGCGATTTCGCCCAACAGCACAGCGGCGTAGTGGAAGGCGTTACGCATGATGCCCCACACAAACTGAGCTTGTGGGTTGGACGATTCACGCAGAGCCTTCAGGCGCTCAGCAGCTGGCTTCTTGAGGATGTCAACGACTTCCTTGTCAGCCTTGCCACCAGCGGCAACGTACTCACCAGTTGCTGCATTGAATTGCAGAATGGTCTTGCCTTCCTTCTTGAAGAAGCCAGCCTTGGTCTTGGAACCAAAGTTGCCCTTTTCAATCAGTGCGGTCAAAGCGGCTGGGGTGTCGAACGCGCCAGCGAATGGGTCAGTCTTGGCACCGTTTTGCAGTGTCTTGATGACGTGAGCCATGGTGTCCAGACCGACCACGTCAGCGGTACGGAATGTGGCCGACGATGCGCGACCCAGCTTCTTGCCGGTCAGGTCGTCAACGATGTCGTAGCCCAGGCCAGACTTTTCAACTTCGCGGAAGGTCAGCAGCATGCCGGCCACGCCAACGCGGTTGGCAACGAAGTTAGGTGTGTCGAAAGCGCGGATCACGCCCTTGCCGACCACGGAAGCAGAGAAGGTCTCCAGCTGGTCAACCACGGCAGGCGCGGTGAACTCGGTGGGGATCAACTCCAACAGGAACATGTACCGTGGAGGGTTGAAGAAGTGGATGCCCAGGAAGCGCGAACGCAGTTGCTCAGGCAACACGTTGGCCATGGCCGTGATGGACAGACCGGAAGTGTTGGTAGCCAGGATGGCCTTGTCGTTGACGAACGGAGCGATCTTCTTGTACAGATCTTCCTTCCAGTCCAGACGCTCAGCGATGGCTTCGATGATCAG
>JBDKHX010000262.1:0-3750 GCA_039797415.1 Pseudomonadota bacterium
GCGCGCCCCCAGCTTGCAACCAACGCACCTGCAGTTGGTCGAAGCCAGCGCCAGCGCTCGTTCAGCCACCAAACCCGATGTGGTCGATGTCACCTACAGCTGGTGGACCCACGCCATCAAAGACAACGCTCAATTGCGCCAACGTGTGGCCTTTGCCCTGTCGGAAATTTTTGTCGTGTCAACGGCAGGAGACCTGGGCGACAAGGGCCGCATGGTAGCCAGTTACATGGACATGCTCACCCGCAACTCCAACAACACCTACCGCGTGTTGCTCGAAGACGTGGCCATGCATCCGGCCATGGGCATTTATTTATCGCACAAGGGCAACCGCAAAGAAGACTTGGGCTCCGGTCGAGTCCCAGACGAAAATTTTGCCCGTGAGGTGATGCAACTGAAGTTTTCACGGGCTTCAGCTGGAACTGGCCCTCCGCCCAATCTGCCTTGGTGTGGTGGAAGTGCTTCTGGCGCACGAGCGAATGCAATGACAACAGCCAGGACGTGAGCAGCATGTCTGGCTACACCCAAGAACACTCCACCAGCGTCAAGCAATTTTTGGGGGTCACGGTCGATGCACAGTCGTCAGCCAATCCACAACTGAGCCTGCGTACTGCGCTGGACAAACTGGCCAATCACCCCAACACCGCCCCCTTCATCAGCAAGCAGTTGATACAACGCCTGGTCACCAGCAACCCCAGCGCCAGCTATGTCAGCGACATCACTCAGGTGTTCAAGGCCTCAGGCGGGCATATCGGGCAAGTCGTCAAAGCCATTTTGTTGCACGCCGAAGCGCGGCACCCAAGCGATTCCGATGCCACCGGGAAGCTGAGAGAGCCCGTTTTGCGCCTGGCGCATTTGATGCGCGCCCTGCCTCACAGCTCAGACACTTATATGGCACAAGCTGCGGTCAGCAGGCTGCCCTACTACCCCATCTCAGAAACAGACGACCCAGGGGGCAGCCTGGGGCAGACTCCGATGCGTGCACCCTCTGTTTTCAACTTCTTCAGACCCGGGTATCTGCCCGCACAAACCCAACTGGGTAACCAAGGTCTGGTGTCGCCTGAGATGCAGATCACAACCGAAACCACCGTGGTGGGCTATGCCAACTTTGTGGCCAGCATCCTCAACGATGGATTTGGCAAATGGAACAGTGGCACAGGGCTCAATGACATCCGCTTTGACCTGAGCGCATTCGAAGCGTTGGCGGGGCAGCCGCAACAACTGGTCACCACTGTTGGCAAGCGCCTGTTAGGCACGGAAGTGCCCACTGAAGTGGCCAATCCAGCAATCACTGCCATTTCAGCCATGCCCAACACGACAGCCCGAGACAAACGCAGGCGCGCTCAAGCAGCCGTGCTGCTGATCGCGGTGTCCCCTTCGTTCATTGTTCAACAGTGAGTCAAGCCATGAGCCAAGCCAGCCGACGAGCCTTTTTGCGCCAAGCCACGGCCCTGTCCTACATGGGTGCCGCCAGCCCTTTGGGACTGAGCCTGATGGCCATGAACGAAGCCGCCGCACAATCCACGCTCTCGGATTACAAAGCGTTGGTTTGCGTGTTCCTGTTTGGGGGCAACGATGCCTACAACACTGTGCTGGCAACGGACACGGACTCTTGGACGCATTACACCAACCACCGCAATCCGGCATCGCGCAATCCGTCTGACACCAGCACGTCGATTGCCTTGCTGGCACCCGGTACAGCCGCCAACTCCAGTGCCGGAGGTGGAACGCCGGCTCGGTTTGGTGGGGTCTTGCCCATCAACCATGCAGGGCGCGCCGTTCATACCGGACGGCAGTTCGCCATGCACCCCGCCTTGACGCAGGCTCAGCAATTGCATCAAAGCGGACGCCTGGCGGTGCTGGCCAATGTGGGGCCGCTGACACGCCCCACGACCAAAGCAGACTACAGCAATGCAGGTTTTCGCAAACCTGCCAAGCTGTTTTCACACAATGATCAGCAATCCACATGGCAAGCCTTTCATCCAGAAGGGGCTGCCAACGGTTGGGGCGGGCTCATGGGTGACTTGCTCATGTCACGCAACAGCAGCAACGGCGCAGCCAATGCAGACTTGATCCGGCGATCGTTTACTTGCATGACCCCCACCAGCACTTCAGCATGGCTGACTGGGCAATCGGTCATGCAATACCAAACTGGCATCAGTTCTGTTGCAGGACTGGGTAGCAACGGGCGTGTGTTTGGAAGCACACAACTGTTGTCTGCATTGGGCCAAGTGATGAGCCAGAGCAGTTCATCCAATTTGTACGTCAAAGATCACCAAGGCTTTGTTCAACGTGCCATGAATGCCAGCAGCTTGCTCAATGCCAGCATCCCTGCTGTCGGCATGGCGCCATGGGGCACGCTCAATGCCACCAATGTTTACACCGATCCCTTGTTGCAATACACCATCCCCTCGACCAACACACGTGGCGCCAATTCATTGGCGATTCAATTGCAGATGGTGGCGCGGTTGATTGAAGCCAATCGCACGGGTGGCTTTGGCATCAAGCGCCAGTTGTTCATGGTGGGCATGGGGGGCTTTGACACACACGACACGCAAAACCAGAACCACGGCAACCGCATGGCACAACTGGATCATGCGTTGGCGTACTTTGACAGCGTTCTGGGCAGCATGCCGGGTGGCGACATGCGCTCACAAGTGACCACTTTCACCGCATCCGACTTTGGCCGCACCTTCACCAACAATGGCGACGGCACCGACCATGGCTGGGGTGCCCATCACCTGATCATGGGCGGCGCCGTGCGTGGCACCGAGGTGTACGGCACTTTCCCACAGTTCAGTACCGCAGATGGCAGCGGCAACTTCTCCAGCCCGGATCAATTGGCCAATGGGGTGATGTTGCCAACGACATCGGTTGATCAATACGCCTACACACTGGGCAAGTGGATGGGCGTGTCGCAATCCGACCTGCAATCCATCCTGCCCAATTTGACTCAGTTCAACGCATCCACCCACGACCTCGGATTCATGCAGACTTGACGCAGTTTTGCAGCAAGGGCTTGAGGTAACGGCCGGTGAAGCTGGCTTCATGATCGGCAATGTCTTCAGGCGTGCCGGCCTTGAGCAAGGTGCCACCACCTGAGCCGCCTTCTGGCCCCATGTCGATCAACCAGTCGGCGGTTTTGATCACATCCAGGTTGTGCTCGATGATCACGATGGTGTTGCCTGCATCACGCAACTGATGCAGCACCTTGAGCAGCAAAGCGATGTCATGGAAGTGCAAGCCCGTGGTCGGCTCATCCAGGATGTAGAGCGTGCGACCGGTGTCTCGCTTGGACAATTCCAAGGCCAGCTTGACGCGCTGCGCCTCACCGCCTGACAGCGTCGTGGCGCTTTGGCCCAGACGGATGTAGCCCAAGCCCACATCCATCAAAGTTTGCAGCTTGCGCGCAATAGACGGCACCGCGCTGAAGAAGTGCAAGGCATCCTCCACGGTCAGGTCCAAGACCTCGTGGATGTTCTTGCCCTTGTACTGCACTTCCAGCGTTTCGCGGTTGTAGCGCTTGCCATGGCAGGCGTCACAAGGCACATACACATCGGGCAGGAAGTGCATCTCCACCTTCAACACACCGTCACCCTGGCAGGCCTCACAACGGCCACCAGCGACGTTGAACGAGAAGCGGCCCGCGCCGTAACCACGCTCACGCGCTGTCGGCACATCGGCAAACAGTTCGCGGATGGGGGTGAACAAGCCGGTGTAGGTGGCAGGGTTGCTGCGCGGCGTGCGGCCAAT
>JBDKHX010000263.1:0-3554 GCA_039797415.1 Pseudomonadota bacterium
TCTTCGTGGCTGAGCTGGCTGCCCTGCGCCCAACGGTGTTCCAGCACCACTTGGCCACCTTCGGCCTCGACGTGCACGTGCGGCGCGGTTTGCAAGCCTTCGATTTGGCCACTGACCAATGGGCGCAGGTCACGCGCCGCCAGCACCGCAAATTTCAGGCTGGATGAGCCCGCGTTAACAACGGCAATGGCATCGGTCATGACGCCACCTTGGGTGCCGCCGCTTGCGCCTTGGCCAACAACTTGAGCACAGCGGTGGACGCCAGGCGACTGCGCACCGAGTCAGCGCGGCTGGTCAACACAATCGGCACCCGGGCACCCAACACAATGCCTGCGCTGTCCGCCCCAGCCAGGTATTGCAACTGCTTGGCCACCATGTTGCCGGCCTCCAGGTTGGGCACCATCAGGATGTCCGCTTGCCCCGCTACCTCAGACACGATGTGCTTGGTGCGTGCGGCTTCCACGCTCACCGCATTGTCAAAAGCCAAGGGGCCGTCCACCAATCCACCGGTGATCTGGCCCCGGTCCCTCATCTTGCACAGCATGGCCGCATCAATGGTGGCCTGCATTTCAGGGTTGACGGTTTCAACTGCTGCCAACACGGCCACCTTGGGGCAAGGCACACCCAGCACATGGGCCAGGTCAATGGCGTTTTGCACGATGTCCATCTTGTCCGATATGGTGGGCGCAATGTTGATGGCCGCATCCGTCACCAACAGCATGCGCGGGTAGGCCGGCACGTCCATCACAAACACGTGGCTGACCCGACGGGCTGTGCGCAAGCCGGATGAGGCTGACACCACCGCACCCATCAATTCATCGGTGTGCAAACTGCCCTTCATCAGGGCTTGCACTTCGCCAGACTTGGCCATGGCCACAGCCTGCTGAGCGGCCGCATGGCTGTGCTCGGTCGACACCAATCGATAGGGCGTGAGATCCACGCCCGCCGCATCGGCCACAGCGCGAATCTTGGCTTGCGGGCCCACCAACACGGGCTCGATCAAACCTTGACGGGCTGCCTCGATGGCGCCCATCAGCGAATCATGGTCACACGGGTGCACCACCGCGCAAGGCACAGCCGGCAAACCCGCGCAGGCCCGCATCAGCTTGCCAAACACATCATTGCGGCGCAGCAGCACGGTGGGTGTGTCCACAGGGCTGACGGTCATGTGGTGCTTGGGGGTAACCACCGTCACACGGCCGTTCAAGACGCGGTCAGCGCCCCGTAGCACCTCGCACACCATCACCAATTGATCAGGCGCCTGTTTGCTGTCGACACGAACGGTGGCGGTCAATTCGTCACCCACTTGCACGGCATGGTCGTAACGCAGGTCATGCGCCACGATGCGCGTGCCCGGCCCGGGCAAACGTCGCTTGAGCACGCCGTGGATCAAGGCCTCTGCCCCCACACCTTCGCACCAGGAATCACAGGCTTCACGGCTGGGCTCGTCTGACGCCAGACAAGCGGCATCTCCTGACACGAGGGACAGCAGCGCCACCTCGTCGCGGGTCACGGTGTGCTCCACCGTCAAGGTGGCACCCACATCGATTTCATCAAAGGTCAGATTCGTATAAGACGTCATCACACACCCAGAAAATCATTCAATTGACTGATCATCTCATCACCTTGTGACGATGGTGCGATGCCGTAGCGTTAGGATCGGCTTTTCTTGATCGCACGCAAATCAGACGGACCATGAGTTACGACTACAGCTCTGAAGGCAAACAACTGGAGTTGCCCAACCCTTACCGAGTTCAAAACCAACTGCTGGCCATTTGCAGTGTGTTGTTGATCATCGGTTCGTTGTTTTGTTTGTGGAAGGGCCGCGAGTCCTGGCTGCAAAACCAGGCCATGACGGGCTTGGTCCCGGTGGTGATCGGCATTGGCTTGCTACTGGCTGGCTTGACGGCGGCATCAGCCGTGGCGTCGCGCCTGCGCTTCTTTTTTGGGCGGGGCAGGCCCGCTTCGCTGTCGTTCATGACGCCCAGCGGACACACCAGCGTCGTGCGTGAATTGCCCAATGGCAGCACGGGCACCGGCGTGGATGCCGAGCACATCAAAGACATGCTCAAACAAGGCGTGCTGGCCTACCCAGAACCACAAGGCCCGCTGAACGGCCTGCTGTACCACTGGGTGCCGCAACTGATCACCGCCCCGATGCGTCTGCAAGAGCTGGCACGCACGCACTTTTTTAACCTGGGGGCGCTGTTGATCACATTGATCAGCTTTGCTGTGGCCGATGGCCTGGTGCGCCAAGCCAGCCTGCGGCCCTGGATCAGCCTGATCTATTTTGGGTTTGCGGCGGTTTACTTGTTCCGCCCCTTGCTGTCCAACCAAGCCGCCACGTTGAATGTTCAAAGCGTGATTGGCCTGGTGGCTGGCGCCATCTTGGGCCCTGTCGCCATCGGCTTGATGAGCCCAGCCTTGCCCAACTTGTCAGGCCTGTCGTTGACCACCCAAACCGTGGTCTTATTGATCACCGGCCTCATCGCCGCCGTGCTGGTGGTGTTGGCCATCTTGCATCAGGTGGAGACCCCACCGCGCACGCAAACCAGCAGCGTGCAGCGCCGCTTGTCGATCAACTGCCCGCCCAATCAATTGATGGACGAGCTGGATCGTCAACTGCAAGAACAGTGGACCGAAAAAATCCCCAACCGCCGCTACATCCGGGTCGAGCCCAACATCCCGTTTGACCAGACCACCGGGCCCTTTCAGGGCGAAACGATGGAAGAGTCTCAGCCCATGCCCATCAAGTCCAGCGCAGCGCCGTCGATTCAAGCGGCATGGGCATCGCCCCGCCATCGTTGGATCACGGCCCTGGATTTGTACGCAACCGGCCTGGTCGCCATCGCCCTGATCATGGTGCTTTACTTTGCCGCCAACTTTGATGGCCGCCTGGCTGCCATCAACCACTACAGCACAGCCGGCACGGCCACGATCCTGATCCTGGTGGCCGTGTTTTGCCAACGCACCGCGCACGAGTTGTGGGGCCGCTTTGACTTCGAATCCATCGTGCAATGGGTTGAGGTGTCAGGCACGTATCAAACCGGCAAAGTGGGCACGGGCCACAACATGCTGACATCGCGTCTGCAAACAGAAAACCAGGTCACCCGTGTGGAAGCCATGACCTTGCGCGTGTGGCGTGCTCGGCTGGAAAGCGTGGCCTTTGGCAAGGATGCGCCACGCCAGGTCACCGCCTTGTTTTCGACAGAGGCTGAAGCGCAATCCTTGGCGGATCACTTGTGTGACTTTGGCCGTGCGCAAAGTGTATTGATGGCCCCCACATCGACAGAAGACCATGCCCGCTTGTCAGCGCTGGGGCAAGCAGAAAGCGTGCTGGCCCAGGCTTCACCCCAAGTGCCTGGCGCACCACAAGCCATTGAGGCCATCACAACTGCTGCGCTTGCACCAGCCATCAGCCATGACGCGCAGGCAACCCCTGCGGCCACATCGGCGGCTGATGCCGCACCTGCTCGCTATTGCTCAGCATGCGGCCACAAGGCCGCTGCGCAAGCGCGCTTTTGCTCAGCCTGCGGGGCGGCCATGCCTCAATA
>JBDKHX010000264.1:0-3540 GCA_039797415.1 Pseudomonadota bacterium
TCAGGCGTGTTGATGCGGTTGGTGGCAACCAGAGGGATGTTGACCTGACCCTTCATCTTCTTGGTCACCCAGGCAAACGCGGCGCGGGGCACCGAGGTGGCGATGGTGGGGATGCGGGCTTCGTGCCAGCCGATACCGGTGTTGATGATGGTTGCACCAGCGGCTTCAATGGCCTTGGCCAGTTGCACCACTTCTTCAAAGCTGGAGCCGCCATCGACCAGGTCCAGCATGGACAGGCGATAGATGATGATGAAGTTCGGGCCGACCTTTTCGCGCACACGGCGCACGATTTCGATTGGGAACTTGATGCGGTTTTCGTAGCTGCCGCCCCACTCGTCGGTACGCTGGTTGGTGCGTGCGGCGATGAATTCGTTGATCAGATAGCCTTCAGAGCCCATCACCTCGACGCCGTCGTAACCCGCTTGTTGAGCCAGGCCTGCGCAACGCGCAAAGTCGTTGATGGTTTGTTCGACTTCAGCGCTGGTCAACTCACGCGGAGGCATGGGCGAGATCGGAGCGCGGATGGGGCTGGGGCCAACCAAAGCGGGGTGGTAAGCGTAGCGGCCAAAGTGCAGGATCTGCATGGCAATCTTGCCGCCGGCATCGTGCACAGCCTGGGTCACCACCTTGTGGTGTTCGGCTTCTTCTTCGGTCGTCAGGCGCGAGCCGCCTGGGAATGGACGGCCATCGTCGTTGGGCGAAATGCCGCCGGTCACGATCAGGCCCACGCCGCCGCGAACGCGCTCGGCATAAAACTCGGCCATGCGCTCGAAGCCGTTTTGGGCCTCTTCCAGGCCCACGTGCATCGAACCCATGATGACGCGGTTGGGCAAAGTGGTGAAACCAAGGTCAAGAGGCTTCAGCAGATTGGGGAAAGCAGTCATGTCGTGTCCTGAAAGCGTTCGGTTGTCAGATCGTGAAAGATAACCCGGTTATCGGGGGCCATACAGCCCCAACTATGCAACCAGTTGCATGACTGTATGACAAGCTTGGCGTTTATGCAACTGGTTGCATAGTTGGATTTCGCCCCTTAGACTCGCCCTATGTCCCTTGCCCACGCTTTGATGACGTCCTTGCTGGAAAAGTCATCCTCCGGTTATGACCTGGCTCGTCGATTTGATATGTCGATTGGCTACTTCTGGCGCGCCACGCACCAGCAGATCTACCGTGAGCTAGCCAGGATGGAAGCGGCCGGATGGATTGAATCGTCGGCCGCGCCCGATGGTGGCAAAACCCGCAAACGCATTTACCGCGTACTGGATGCCGGCAAGCAGGAGTTGGCGCGCTGGGCCCGTGAACCCGCCCCGCCGCAGGACATGCGCGAAGAATTGATGGTGCGTCTGCGCGCCGATGCCGTCCTGGGCCCTTTGGGCCTGGAAGATGAAATCGCCCGCCGCAAGTTGCTGCACGAAGAAAAACTGGCCGCCTACCGGGCCATTGAAACGCGTGACTTCCCGCCCGGCCGGGTGCTGTCGCGTGAGGCCCAGATTCAGCACATGATCCTCAAAACCGGGATCATGTTTGAAGAAGGCTGGGCCAACTGGTCAGGCGAAGCCCTGGATTTGCTGCGCCAAACTGCCGATTCGCCCGCCCAAAACTGATCTGGTCTGACGCGATTTGCAAATTCAGCTCATGACGCGCAACATCTAACCGATATGCAATGAGACCTGCTGCACTTGCGGCAGCCTTTGGTGTCGTTGGCAGTTTCAAACGGCACCCCTTCTGGTTTTGAGAAGGACGTTGCGAGACCCATGAACTGCGATGCGATCACTGGCCGACCTCATGCCACATCCAGCCGATCTCTATGGACGAGGGCTGTACTGGCTGCGTTGACTTTTTGCGCTGCACCCGTCCAAGCACAGGAAAGCTCGCCGTCCTACCAACTCAGCCCCCCCCGCCACCCGACCGGACTCAAAGTCAGCGGCTTTGGCACTTTGGGCTATTGGCACAGCACAGGCGCGGATGACCTGATCTTTCGCCGCGAGTTGGGACAAAACGTTCCCAAAATTGACAAAAACCACGCCAAAGCAGACTCACGCTTGGGCTTGCAGTTGAATTATTTGGCCTCAGAGCGGCTGGAATTGGTTGGGCAAATCGTTTTGCGAGAGCAAGCCCACTTCCGAGCCGACCACACCATTGAGTGGGCTTTTGCCAAATTCAGGCCAACCGAGGACACGCAAGTGCGTCTGGGCCGAGTCGGCATGGACTTGTTCATGCTGTCGGACTACCGCAATGTCGGATATGCCTACAACTGGGTGCGCCCACCCACCGAGTTTTACGGCTGGATTCCGTTTTACTCGATCAACGGCGGCGACGCCGTCAAAACCCTGCCGGTTGGCGATGGCCATCTGAAGGTCAAAGTATTTGGCGGGAAGACTGAAACCGGCATGCCCTGGCAGGCTGGCAGCTACTCATTGGGTGCGCGCATAGCGGGCCTGGGTGCCACTTGGGAAAGTGACGAATGGCGCCTGCGCGCCTATCACACGCGCTTGAAGTTCACAGATAACGCGCCGTTTGATCAACTGATCCCGACACTGCAGACCTATGCGTCCATCTGGCCTTCTGGCGGGCAGTACGCGGACGACTTGCAACTGATCGGACAACGGTTGCACTACACGGTCGTTGGCGCCGCGTGGGAACGCGATGGTTGGCAAATTTCTGGTGAGTTTTCCTACACCCATGCCAACACAACTTTTGCACCCCAGGGTAAAAGCGCCTATTTGTCCCTGGGGCGCCGCTTTGACAAATGGGTGCCGTTCATCGGCTTTGCTCGCAATTGGGATTCGGCCAAATTGAAGCTGGATGCGCCACCAGCCCCTGGGCTGGATCCGGCAGCGCAATACTTGAACGAGTTTTTTGCCTCCACACATACAGACCAGTACACAGCCTCTGTCGGCGTTCGATGGGATGTGGCTGATCGCATGGCGTTGAAGGTGCAATGGGATCGATCTGTGGTGGCCACCAATGGCACGCAGTTATGGGGCTACGGAACGGTTCCGTGGAACGGTGGCGCCAAGCAAGTTTGGTCAACCACGCTGGACTTCACATTTTGACGGCCATGCGTAACCACCACCTACTCCAATCCATCAGGTTTGCCTTGGCAACCTGCCTATCCCTGTTGGCCATCGGTCTGGCCGGACAGGCCGATGCACAAACCACGGGGTCATCATCGAACCTGGTTGTGGTCGTCAATGCCAAGATGCCTGCACCGGCTTTGACCGCCAAAGACGTGACCGATCTGTACCTGGGCCGAACACGCAACTTATCCAATGGCCAGGCCGTGGTGCCACTGGACAACCCTGCAGCGTCAACCATACGCGCACGCTTTTACAAAGCACTCACCGGCAAGGCCATCACGGACATCAACGCCTATTGGGCGCGCTTGCTTTTCACGGGGCAAAGCTCCCCTCCACAGCCGATGGCTGATACCGCAGCTTTGCTGGATGCCGTTCGGTCATCACCATTCATGATGGCCTACGTTGAGCAAAGCCAAATTCCCAACCCTGAAGCACTCGGACTCAAAGTGGTGCTGAGCATTCC
>JBDKHX010000265.1:0-3535 GCA_039797415.1 Pseudomonadota bacterium
TCAGTCACGTTCCCGTGCCATCGCTTTGGCGACTGCTCTGGCCCTGGCATTTGGCCCGACAGGGCTTGTTCCTGGTGTAGCCGGTGTCGCTTTGGCCGCAACGGTGAAAAAGGCGCCCCCCAGTGTCACGTTGAACTTTGTCAACGCTGACATCGAAGGGGTCTCGCGCGCGATGGCTGCGATCGTGGACCGCCAAATCATGGTCGACCCCCGCGTCAAGGGCACCATCACGCTGTACAGCGAACAAGCGCTGACACCTCGCGAGGCCTATTTGAACTACCTGGCGGCCTTGCGTGGTCAAGGCTTCAGCGTGGTCGAGGTGGCTGGCATGCTCAAGGTGGTGCCTGAGGCAGAAGCCAAGCTGCAAACGGGCACCGTCGATGTGGGCAATGTGACCAAGTCGGGTGACCAGGTCATCACGCAGATCTTCCGTCTGCAGTACGAAAGCGCCAATAACCTGGTGGCCGTCTTGCGCCCCTTGATCAGCCCGAACAACACCATCAACGCGAACCAGGGGACCAATACCCTGGTCATCACCGATTACGCCGACAACCTCAAGCGCATGGCGCAAATGATCGCGGCCTTGGATGTGGCATCCGCCACAGACATGGAAGCCATGCCTTTGCAATACGCCATTGCATCGGATCTGGCGCCTGTGGTGCAAAAGCTGGCCGATGGCGGGGCGTCGCCTGGGGTGTCGGGCGGGGGCTCTCAGCCCACGCAGGTCATCGCAGACCCTCGTACCAATACGCTGATGGTTCGTGCGCCCAATGTGGCCCGCATGAACATGGTCCGCAATCTGGTGCAGCGCTTGGACAAACCGGGCACCAGCGGTTTGGGCGGCAGCGGTATCCATGTGGTTTACCTGCGTAATGCGGATGCCGTGAAATTGGCGCAAGTGTTGCGCGCAGCGTTTCCCGGTGGTGGCTCCGGCGGCGCATCGTCCGGTGGCGGTTCGTCAGGCGCCGCACAGGGTGGCGTGGCGCAGCAGATGGGCGGCATCAACAGTGCAGCAGGCGGTGCCAGTGCACAGTCGACCTCTCCCGTATCGGCTTCTGCGCAACCGTCCACAGGTGGCTTCATTCAGGCAGACCCGAGCACCAATTCATTGGTGATCACGGCCACCGATGCGCTTTACAAGCAACTGCGCGCGGTGATTGATCAGTTGGATGGCCGTCGCGCGCAGATCTACATTGAAGCGATGATCGTGGAAGTCAACGAGCAAAAGCTGGCTGAAGCAGGCTTCCAGTGGTCAGGCTTGTTGGGCAATGAAAACTCCAAGAATGGTGTGGCTGCAGTGACCAACTTGCCTGCAGGCAAGATCCCCAGCCTGGTCAGCGCCGCGACTTCGCCGCTTACCGCCTTGGGCTCGGCCACCGGTTTGAATGTGGGCTTGATCCACAACTACGGCGACGGACGTTATGGCCTGGCTGCCTTGGCCACCTTCCTGGAAACCAAGACCGATGCCAACATTTTGTCCAAGCCCAATATGGTGGCCCTGGATAACGAAGAGGCCAAGATCGTGGTGGGTCGTAACGTGCCTTTCGTGACCGGCTCGTACACCAATGGGTCGACCAATACACCTTCGGGTACGGTCAACCCGTTCACCACGGTGGAACGCAAGGACGTGGGTTTGACCTTGCGCGTGAAGCCACAAGTGGGTGAAGGCGGCACAGTACGTTTGACGGTGTTCCAGGAAAAGTCGGACGTTGAAAAGACCGATCCGACACAAGGCCCGACGACCACGAAGAGCTCCATCGAAACCACGGTGGTGATCGACGATGGCCAGACCTTGATCCTGGGTGGCTTGCTGAAGGACCAATACGGCAACGGTGATTCACAAGTGCCGTTGTTGGGTGACATCCCCGTGATCGGTAATCTGTTCAAGAGCCGCTCACGCTCGCGTGACAAGACGAACCTGATGGTGTTCCTGCGCCCTGTGGTGCTGCGCAATCAAGAAGCAGCCAACGACCTGACGGTGGACCGCTACGAGTTCATGCGTCAACGTCAGGTTGATGTGGCGCCTCAACGCAGTGTGGTGCTGCCGATCAACGAAGCGGCGGTCATCGAGCCTTTGAGCACAGGTGATGCCAAGCCGGTACCCAATGTCAGCCAGCCGCTGGACGACCCCAATGCCCGCCCAACGGTGGTGATGCCCAAGGATGCAGGCTATGGCGTGAAACTGGCGCCCCAAAAGCCTCAGGCAGGTAGCGCCAAATGAGTGCTCGCCATCCTTTGCCCTACGCCTTTGCGAAGGCGCAAGGCTTGTTGCTGGAGCATGAGGACGAGCGCGCCACCTTGTGGACCACCGAATCCGTCACGCCGACGGCCTTGTCTGAGGTCATGCGTGCCTATGTGGTGCACGCCATCGAGCGTGAGTCGGCTGAGGGCTTGTCTCAACGCATCGCCGCAGCCTACGCGGGCGGTGAGGGTAGTGCGGCGGCTGTGGTCGGTGAGGTTGAAAGCGCGGTGGACTTGTCTCGCATGTTGCAAGACTTGCCTGCGGTGGAAGACTTGCTGGAATCGTCTAACGACGCGCCCATCATCCGGATGCTCAATGCTTTGCTGACGCAAGCGGCCAAAGATGGCGCATCGGACATCCACATTGAGCCATATGAGCGTTCATCCGCTGTGCGCTTTCGGGTCGATGGCACCTTGCGTGAAGTGGTGCAACCCAACCGTGCTTTGCACGCTGCCTTGATCTCGCGCTTGAAGATCATGGCCGAGTTGGACATTTCTGAAAAGCGTTTGCCACAAGACGGGCGCATCAGTTTGCGCATCGGTGGTCGCGCGGTGGACGTGCGGGTTTCGACCTTGCCTTCGGCCCATGGTGAGCGGGCCGTGCTGCGTATTTTGGACAAGGGTGATGCCAACAAGTTCACCCTTGAATCATTGGGCATGAGCGGGGAGTCGCTGGACAAGTTCAAGCGCCTGCTGCGTCAGCCTCACGGCATCGTGCTGGTGACCGGCCCAACAGGCTCAGGTAAAACCACCACCTTGTACGCTGGCTTGAGCACCGTGGATGCCGCCACCACCAACGTGTTGACGGTGGAAGACCCGGTTGAATACGAGCTGCCTGGCATCGGCCAGACGCAGGTCAATGCCAAGATCGATCTGACTTTTGCCAAAGCCTTGCGCGCCATCCTGCGGCAAGACCCGGACGTCATCATGATTGGTGAAATCCGTGACTTTGAAACCGCCCAAATCGCGGTGCAAGCATCGTTGACGGGTCACTTGGTGTTGGCAACTTTGCACACGAACGATGCGCCCAGTGCCGTCACCCGTTTGACGGACATGGGCATCGAGCCCTTCTTGCTGTCATCCAGTTTGTTGGGGGTGCTCGGCCAGCGTCTGGTCCGCAAGCTGTGCCCGCATTGCAAGCGGCAAGATGACCAGGGGCGGTATCACCCAGTGGGCTGCCCAGAGTGCGGCATGTCCGGCTACAAGGGCCGTACCGGTGTGTACGAATTGATGGTGGCCGATGACCAGATTCGTGCTTTGATCCATGAAGAGGCGGCGGAGTCCAAGCTGCTGG
>JBDKHX010000266.1:0-3534 GCA_039797415.1 Pseudomonadota bacterium
GCAACCACGGCAAAGCCGCGGCCTTGTTCTCCGGCGCGTGCGGCTTCAACCGCAGCGTTCAGTGCCAGGATGTTGGTCTGGAAGGCAATGCCGTCAATGACACTGATGATGTCGTTGATGCGCTTGCTGGTGCTGTCGATCTCGCCCATGTTGGCCACCACCTCCGAAACGATGGAGCTGCCACGTTCGGCTGCCACCGCAGCGCCACTGGCCAGCACATTGGCTTGGCCGGCCGAGTCAGCACTTTGGCGGACGGTATCGGTCAATTGGTGCATCGACGAGGCAGTCTCTTGCAAGCTCGATGCGGTGCTTTCAGTGCGGCTGGACAAGTCCATGTTGCCGCTGGCAATTTCAGTGGATGCCACTGCAATCGAATCGGCCGAACGGCGCACATCGCCCACGATGGCTTTGAGTGATTCCTGCATGTGGTTCAGTGCGGTCAGCAACTGAGTCAGTTCGTCCTGACCACGCGAGCTGACATGGCGGCTGAGATCACCATGCGAAATGGCCACGGCCATTTGACGTGCTTGCTCGATGGGGCCGCAAATGGAGAGTTGATTCAAGACGGTGGTTGGCGCCACGATCAAAATCGCCAACACCACTGACGCGATGAACCACGCCATGGTGGAGGACAAATTTTTGTCTTGTGCGGCTGCTGAGGCCGTTAACTGCTGGACACGATTTTGTCCACGCGGTTCAACTCCTCTTCAAACTTGTCTGCGATGGCAGCGCTGGCTGCCAGCTTGCCCAATGCGGCTTGTGGTGTGGCATCGGGTTGGCCAAAGCTGCCTTGTGCTGCATCCACGCCTTGCTTGTACTGGTCGAGCTGTGTCAGCAAAGCCTGAATGACTTGGTTGTCTTCGTCATCTTCGCCTTCCAGCATCCGTGCGGATGTTGATTTGAATTTGTCCATGGCGTCTTGCCATGCTTTGAACTGTGTGCCCACAGCCGAAGCGTTGCCTGCAGCCAGAAGCATTTCCTTTTCATGCAGGCGCAATTGTCCTAACGCGCCGTGCAGGGCTGACATGGTCTGTGCTTCTCCGGCCGCCTCTTGCCATACCTCGGCCGCGTCGTGGTTCTGTTTCATCCCGTACAGACCCACGCCACCGACCAAAATGAGCAAGCTCAAAACCACACCAATGGCGCTGTACATGCGTGTTCGGATGGTGTATCCGCGCATGATGCTGAAGAAGTTCATGACTTGGTTCCGGTAAAACAGTGCTCAAACCAGTGATGCCCTATTCAGTCAGGACACCTTGACCAGACACGTTTCGGCATTTTTTCAACCTACTTAAGCGGTGCAAACCACCTTGCAGCCATGAAAAATGCCTCGGATCGACCGCTCAAACGGGTTTTGATGGGTGGTTTGATGCCTGTCAGTTTTAGGGCCAATCAGCGTCGAGGCGGCAAAGGTTTGCCGAGTCCCTGACAATTTGACGATCGCTGTGTACCAGTCCGTGATGAGGAAACGCTCATGTTCAAGATGACGACAGACCTGTCCCATGCGCATTGCGCCCCCAAAGGCGGGGCTGACATCGGACGCCGGTTGGCGCGATTTTTGTTCTGTGTCGGTTTCAGCATGCTGGCTGGTTGTGCGTCGACAAGCGCGCCTCCGTCGGGACTCCAAGCCGTTTCGCCCTTTGATCTCACACGCTATCAGGGGCAGTGGTATGAACTCGGGCGACTGGATAACTGGTTCGAGCGAGGCTTGACCAATGTGTCTGCCAACTACAGTGCCCAGGCTGATGGCACTGTGCGCGTCGTCAACCGAGGCTTTGATCCGTCGGCGGGCCAATGGCGTGAGGCAGTCGGCAAGGCCTTGTTCACCGGTCCGGCCAGCACGGCGTCACTCAAAGTGTCATTTTTCGGGCCGTTTTATGGTGGCTACCACGTGGTCGCTTTGGACGCCGACTACCGTTGGGCCTTGGTTGTCGGGTCAGACCGCAGCTATTGCTGGATTCTGGCGCGAGACAAACAACTCCATCCTGCCCAGCGTGACGACATCACTGCGCGAGCAAAAGCCATGGGCATCGATACCTCCGCGTTGATCTGGGTCACCCACGATCGCCAAGACCCCTCAAACTGAGTCAGGCCATGCAATCGCTGCCACAAGGCTATCGCGCGCTGGTCATCGGCGCATCAGGGGCCATCGGGTCGGCCATGGTCAGCCAGTTGGAGGCTGACCCGCGCTGCGGGCAGGTCTTGCAACTGAGCAGGCGCAGCACGCCCGCACTGGACTTTGAACAAGAAGCCACCTTCGCCAACGCGGCCGAGCAACTGCGCGATCAGGGGCCGCTGCACATGCTGGTCGTCGCCACGGGGATGCTGCATGGCCCCACAGGCGGGCCAGAAAAGCGATTGAGTCAGCTGAACATGGGCCATTTGATGGCCAGTTTCACCATCAATACGTTTGGCCCCGCCATGGCCGTGGCTCACTTTGCTCCGCTATTGGCCAAAACAGAGCGCAGTGTGGTTGCTGTGTTGTCGGCCAAGGTTGGCAGCATTGACGACAACAGACTGGGGGGCTGGTACAGCTACCGTGCCTCCAAGGCCGCGTTGAACATGATGCTCAAAACGGCATCCATTGAACTGGCGCGCACGCACCCCCATGCGGTGTTGGTAGCCTTGCACCCCGGTACGGTTGATTCACCGTTGTCCGCACCCTTTCAGGCCGCACATGGCAAAAAGGCCGCACAACAGGCTGCGGCCGATTTATTGAATGTGCTGGATGCTTTGCCAGCCGAAGAAACCGGTGGCTTTTGGGCCTATGACGGCCAGCGCCTGCCCTGGTAGGACAAGCGCATGGGTCAGCTAGACGTTTAGACGTTGAACAGGAAGTTCAACACGTCGCCATCTTTGACAACGTATTCCTTGCCTTCAGCACGCATCTTGCCTGCGTCCTTGGCGCCGGCTTCACCCTTGTATTGGATGAAGTCGTCAAAGGCGATGGTCTGGGCGCGGATGAAGCCCTTTTCAAAGTCGGTGTGGATCACACCGGCAGCTTGCGGGGCGGTGTCGCCAATGTGGATGGTCCAGGCGCGCACTTCCTTCACACCAGCGGTGAAGTAGGTTTGCAAGCCCAGCAGCTTGAAGGCAGCGCGAATCAGGCGGTTCAAACCGGGTTCGTCCTGGCCCATTTCAGCCAGGAACATGGCGCGGTCTTCGTCTTCCATTTCGGCCAGTTCGGCTTCCGTTTTGGCGCAAATGGCCACCACTTCACCCTTTTGAGCCGCGGCGTATTCCTTCAGACGGTCCAGCAGAGGGTTGTTTTCAAAGCCGGTTTCTGACACGTTGCCCACAAACATGGCAGGCTTGGCAGTGATCAGGCACAAAGGCTTGAGGATGGCCAACTCTTCCTTGCTGAAGTCAATCGTGCGCACGGGTTGAGCCTGGTCCAAAGCGGCCTGGCACTTTTCCAGCACCTTGACCAGGGCGGCGGCTTCCTTGTCGTTGCCAGAGCGTGCAGCCTTGTTGTAGCGGTGCAGGCTCTTTTCAACGGTGCCCATGTCTGCCAGACACAATTCGGTCTGGATG
>JBDKHX010000267.1:0-3534 GCA_039797415.1 Pseudomonadota bacterium
ACGCAGGTCGGCCAGTTGTTGATCAACAGGGCGGCCGTCAGGTTGGTAGTGCTCAGCCATGGCTTGCTGCAAAGTCCTTCATGTAGGCCACCAGGGCCTGAACGCCAGCCAAAGGCATGGCGTTGTAAATCGAGGCGCGCATGCCGCCCACGCTCTTGTGACCCTTCAGCTGAAGCAAGCCTTGGGCCTTGGCTCCGGCCAGGAAAGCGTCGTTGAGTTTGTCGTCAGGCAGGAAGAACGGGATGTTCATCCGCGAGCGGCAGTTCGCAGCCACTTTGTTGACGTAGTAGCCAGATGCGTCAACATAGTCGTAGAACAAGTTGGCTTTGGCCACGTTGCGAGCTTCAATCGCGGCCAAGCCGGTCAGGTCGCCCTCACGTTGACGTTTGATCCATTGAAACACCACACCAGCCAGGTACCAGGGGTAGGTGGGTGGGGTGTTGTACATGGATTCGTTGTCAGCCACGATCTTGTAATCGAACGCGGATGGGGTGGTCGGCAGGGCGTGACCGATCAGGTCTTCACGGATGATGACCAGGGTCAGGCCGGCAGGGCCGATGTTCTTTTGCGCGCCGGCATAGGCCACGCCCACGCGACTCCAGTCCACCGGACGAGAGACGATGTGTGACGAACAGTCGATCACCAAAGGCGCCTTGCTGCCCAAAGCGGCCAAGTCTGGCAGCTCATGCATTTCAACGCCGTGGATGGTTTCGTTGCTGCAAACGTGCACGTAGGCGGCGTTGTCGCTGATCTTCCAGTTGGCGTAGTCAGGCAAGGCAGTGTGGTGATCGGCCTCGTTGGTGGCAGACACATGCACTTCGCAATACTTGCGCGCTTCTTTGGCTGACTTTTGCGACCACGAGCCTGTGATTACGTAGTCCGCACGGCCACCCCGAGACAGGTTCAAAGGCAGGATCGCGTTTTGAGCGATGGCCCCGCCTTGCATGAACAAGACTTTGAAGTTGGCTGGGATGGACAGGATCTCGCGCAGATCGGCTTCAGCCTGTTGGGCAATGGAGATGAACTCCTTACCGCGGTGGCTCATTTCCATGACGCCCATGCCGCTGCCTTGCCAATCGAGCATCTCGGCAGCAGCTTGTTGCAACACTTCTTCTGGCAGGGTCGCAGGGCCAGCAGAAAAATTGAATGGGCGAGTCATGTCAGATCACTTCTTGGCAGGTTTGGCTGCTGGGGCTGGCTTGCCACTGCTGGCATTGTTCAGAATCTGGCGGATGCTGGCAGCGGTTTTGTTCAAAACGGGATCCACACCTGGGCGTGCATCGGCAATGATCTTGTCCAGCAACTTATCTGTCATTTCAGGCAGCAAGGCTTGGAATTTTTTGAGTTCAGGTGATTCCAGCGAGGCAATCAGCTTACGCAACTCGTCTTCGGTGAATTTTTCGTCCAGAGCGGGGCCCATGGTCGATTGAGCCAGCTTGTTGGCGCTGGCTTGAATCACCGGAGCAGCTGCTTCAAGGTATTTCTTGAGTTCAGTGTCCACGGCTTGGGCAGTGGCCTGACGCTTGTCTTCTGGCACGTTTTGCATGATCACTTTTTGTGCTGCTTGCGCCATTTGCATGGGCTGCTGCTCGGTGATGCTGCGTGCGGCGGCGTCGAAAGCGGGTTGTTGCAAGATCAGCAGCTTGCTGATCAGCTCTTTTTTGGCGGCACTGCTCTCCGCGTGAGCGGCTGGCGCCACCAGGGCGCACATCAAAGCAGATGCCAGGGCCAGTTTTTTGATCATGAGTGTCTCGCGTTTCAAATCGGTTGGATTCAGGATGCGTCGCCGCTATCGGCTGCGTCGCTACCTGTGTCGTTGTCGCCGTCGACTTCATCGGTGGATGCGTCGTTGTTGGCGTCGTTCTCTACGATCCGTTGCAGGCCAATGAGTTTCGCGCCTTCATCCAAAGCGATCAAAGTCACGCCTTGTGTGGCACGACCCAGTTCACGGATCTCGGACACGCGGGTGCGAACCAGCACGCCCTTGTCGGTGATCAGCATGATTTCGTCTTCTGGGCGAACCAATGTGGCTGCAACCACCTTGCCGTTGCGCTCTGATTGCTGGATGGCGATCATGCCCTTGGTGCCGCGACCGTGGCGGGTGTACTCGACGATGCTGGTGCGCTTGCCGAAGCCGTTTTCAGTGGCTGTCAGCACCGATTGGGATTCGTCTTCAGCCACGAGCATGGCGATCACGCTTTGGCCTTCTTCCAGCATCATGCCGCGCACGCCGCGGGCGCTGCGGCCCATCGGACGCACGTCGTCTTCGTCAAAGCGAACTGCCTTGCCGCCGTCGGAGAACAGCATCACATCGTGCTTGCCGTCTGTCAGAGCAGCGCCGACCAGGATGTCGCCTTCGTCCAGGCCCACGGCGATGATGCCGGCCTTGCGAGGGTTGCTGAAGTCAGTCAGCGGGGTCTTCTTGACGGTGCCCATGGATGTGGCCATGAACACGTAGTGGTCTTCAGGGAAGCTGCGGAACTCGCCCGTCAATGGCAGCACCACGTTGATCTTCTCGTCCTTTTCAAGCGGGAACATGTTGACCATGGGCTTGCCGCGTGAGTTGCGCGAGCCTTGTGGCACTTCCCAGACCTTGATCCAGTACACGCGACCACGGTTGCTGAAGCACAGGATGTAGTCGTGTGTGTTGGCGATGAAGAGCTGGTCGATCCAGTCGTCTTCCTTCGTGGCGGTGGCTTGTTTGCCGCGTCCGCCGCGTTTTTGGGCACGGTACTCGGACAGCGGTTGGCTCTTGATGTAGCCCGTGTGCGAGATGGTTACGACCATGTCGGTCGGGGTGATCAGGTCTTCGGTGCCCAGCTCTTGCGCGTTGTGCTCGATGGTCGAGCGACGTGCGCCGAGTTTGGTTTGACCAAACTCTTGGCGGATGGCGGTCAGCTCTTCGGAGATGATGAAGGACACGCGCTCAGGCTTGGACAAGATGTCCAGCAGATCAGCGATCTGGGTCATCACGTCCTTGTACTCGCCAATGATCTTGTCTTGTTCCAGACCAGTCAGGCGTTGCAGACGCATCTGCAGGATTTCGCCCGCTTGGTCGTCAGACAGGCGATACAAGCCGTCTGGCTGCATGCCGTACTGCAGTGGCAGGCCTTCTGGGCGGTAGTCCTGAGCATTGCCTTGGGTGCGGGCGAGCATCTCGCGCACCATGGACGAATCCCAGCTCTTGGCCATCAGGGCGGCCTTGGCCACAGGTGGCGTGGGCGAGGTCTTGATGGTTTCGATGAACTCGTCGATGTTGGCCAGTGCAACGGCCAGACCTTCCAGCACGTGACCACGTTCACGGGCCTTGCGCAGCTCGTAAACGGTACGGCGGGTGACGACTTCGCGGCGGTGTTCCAGGAAGACCGTGATCAGGTCCTTCAGGTTGCACAGCTTGGGTTGGCCGTCGATCAGCGCAACCATGTTGATGCCGAAGGTGTCCTGCAACTGAGTCTGCTTGTACAGATTGTTGAGGATGACTTCAGGCACTTCGCCGCGCTTGAGCTCGATCACCACGCGCATGCCGGACTTGTC
>JBDKHX010000268.1:0-3514 GCA_039797415.1 Pseudomonadota bacterium
AAGGCCTGGGCTGACGAAGTGATCGAACAACTGAACAAGAAAGCTGCCTGAGCATGACGTCCGCGAACCTCAAGGCCAACCTGCTGGTCGAATTGTTTGTTGAAGAGTTGCCTCCCAAGGCGCTCAAAAAGCTGGGCGAGTCCTTTGCTGCCACCTTGTCTGACAGCCTGAAGGCCCAAGGCTTGGCCGGCGCTGATGCTGAAGTGACGCCTTTTGCCTCTCCGCGTCGCCTGGCTGTGCATGTCACCGCGGTGGCATCCAAGGCGGCTGATCAGGCTGTTCAGCAAAAGCTGATGCCGGTGAGCGTGGCCTTGGATGCTGCTGGCAATGCCACCCCAGCGTTGGTCAAAAAGCTGGCCTCATTGGGCGTGGGCCCAGAGGTGGTGCCGCAACTCAAGCGCGCCCCAGACGGCAAAGCCGAGGCACTGTTCCTGGACAGCGTCAAAGCCGGTGCCACTTTGGCTGAAGGCCTGCAAAAAGCGCTGGACGAAGCCCTGGCCAAGTTGCCGATTCCCAAGGTGATGACCTATCAGCTGGAAACAGGTGAGGGTGCTGACTTCCAGGCTGGCTGGACCAGCGTGAACTTTGTTCGCCCTGCGCACGGCTTGATTGCTTTGCATGGCGACCAAGTTGTGTCGATTCAGACACTGGGCTTGAAGTCCGGTCGCGATACACATGGCCACCGCTTTGAAGCCAGTGTGGACCCCGTGTCGATCACAACGGCTGACAGCTACGCCCAACAATTGACATCGCAAGGTGCCGTGATTGCGAGCTTTGCTGAGCGTCGCGCCGAAATCGTGCGTCAATTGCAAGCTGCCGCAGCCAAGGCAGGCACCAATCTGAAGCCGATTGATGACGACGCCTTGTTGGACGAAGTGACAGCCTTGGTCGAGCGCCCCAATGTGCTGACCGGTCGCTTTGAAGAAGCCTTCCTGGCGGTGCCGCAAGAGTGCCTGATTTTGACCATGAAGGCCAATCAGAAGTACTTCCCGCTGCTGGATGCCTCTGGCAAGTTGACCAATCAGTTCCTGATCGTCAGCAACATCAGCCCACAAGACCCGAGCGCGGTGATCGGTGGCAACGAGCGCGTGGTGCGTCCTCGTTTGGCCGATGCCAAGTTCTTCTTCGACCAAGATCGCAAGAAGACGCTGGAGTCTCGCGTGGCCGGTTTGGGTAAGGTGGTTTACCACGGCAAGTTGGGTACACAAGGCGAGCGTGCTGAGCGCGTGCGAGCCATCGCTCACGCCATCGTGAACCAATGGCGTTTGGGCACCGTGCCTTACTCGGTGGACGACAAAGATCACTTTGACGTGCTCGACAGCAAGGCGCAGCAGGCCGCCCAGTTGGCCAAGACCGACTTGCTGACCGACATGGTGGGTGAGTTCCCTGAGCTGCAAGGCATCATGGGTGGCTACTACGCCCGTCACGAAGGCTTGCGTGATGGCGTGGCCATTGCCATTGAAGACCATTACAAGCCACGCTTTGCAGGCGATGCGCTGCCTCGTAACCACACCGGCACGGTTGTGGCGCTGGCCGACAAGCTGGAAACCCTGGTGGGTTTGTTCGGTATTGGCCAATTGCCAACGGGTGACAAGGATCCGTTTGCTTTGCGTCGTCACGCACTGGGCGTGATCCGCATCCTGGTTGAAAACAACCTGCCGCTGCAGCTGCCCTCGGTCATTGAGGCCGTGGTGCCTGCATTTGGTGAGTTGATCACCAACCCGACAGAAGCTTTGCTGACCTTCATGTCTGACCGCTTGGCCGTCTCGTTGCGCGAGCAAGGCTACAGCGCCCAGGAAGTCGATGCCGTGCTGGCCCTGCAGCCTAAGCGTCTGGGCGAAATCCCGCGTCGTCTGGCTGCCGTTCGTGCATTTGCCGCGCTGCCTGAGGCCGCATCCTTGGCTGCCGCCAACAAACGGGTGGGCAACATCCTCAAGAAGGCGGATACTGCGGTCGAAGCCAAAGTGGACACCGCTTTGTTGAAGGAGGCTGCAGAAGCTGCGTTGTACGAAGCACTGCAAGTGGCTGCGCCCAAGGCTCAGTCTGCCTTTGACCAAGGTGACTATGCGGCTTCCTTGCAAGCGTTGGCGGTGCTCAAAGCGCCGGTGGACGCTTTCTTCGATGGCGTGATGGTTAACGCGGAAGATGCAGCCCTCAAGGCCAATCGTTTGGGCTTGTTGGCAACTTTGCATCAGGCGATGAACCAGGTCGCCGATATTTCTCGTCTGGCTTCTTGATACGATCGTGCGTCAACATCCCCCTGGAGAGGGCATGAAACTCGTCATCCTCGATCGCGATGGCACCATCAATCACGAGCGCGAGGACTACATCAAGTCCAGCGACGAGTGGGTGCCTTTGCCCGGGGCTCTCGAGGCCATTGCCCGTTTGAACCATGCCGGCTGGCACGTGGTTGTTGCCACCAACCAGTCAGGTATTGGACGGGGGTTGTTTGACATGGTGGCACTCAATGCCATGCACGCCAAGATGAACCAGATGTTGGCCCGCTTGGGCGGCCGGGTGGATGCGGTGTTTTTCTGCCCGCACACGCCCGAAGACCAATGCACTTGTCGCAAGCCACAACCTGGGTTGTTTCAAGCCATTGGTCAACGCTTTGGTGTGGATCTGGCTGGCGTGCCCATGGTGGGCGATTTGCCGCGTGACGTTCTGGCTGCTCAGTCCGTCGGTTGCGAGCCTCACCTCGTTCGGACAGGGCAGGCCGCCACCATGCAGGATGCTGAATTGGTTGACCTGCGTCAGCGTGTGCCTGACTTGACGATTCATCCTGACTTGTCTGCGTTTGCTGACTTCATCATCCTGCGTGAAAAACGCGTGCATGGTGAAGACAGCCCCGTGGCAACACACATGGGCGAGTTGACGTGAGTTCTGCCGCGAACGATTCGGATCAAGACTTTCAAATGGGCTTGCCTTGGGACGAGGCTCCGGCCCACGAACCTGGCGGAGCCGACTCTGTTTCAGATCGATTTGGTTACGGTTTGACCGCCGAGGCGCATACCAAGCCTGTGCCCTTGATGGCTTCGGGCAGTGATGCCATTCGGGCCGCGTTTCGGCACCCCCAGGCGCAGCATGAAATCCGCTTGGGCCAGGCGGTGGTGGCCTATGAGTTCAAGCGTGCTCGGCGTCGCAGCATTGGCATGGTGGTCACTGTGGATGGCTTGTCAGTTCGGGCGCCAAAATGGGCATCCTGGACGGACATTGAAACCGCGCTGCGAGCCAAAGAGCGCTGGATTTGCACCAAATTGCTGGACCAGCGTGAGCGGGCCCAGAAAATGGCCGAGTCCAAAATCGACTGGAAAGAAGGGGCGGTTGTGCCCTTTTTGGGTGAGCCTGTCGTCCTGGTCTTGGACCCGCGCGTGCAGGGCGCTCAGTTGCAGCGTGGTGAGTCCACCTTGCCGGGTATCGTCAGTCAGGCCTTGCATTTAGGCTTGCCGCAAATGGCCACGCCAGAACAAATTCGGGACGCGGTGCAGTCTTGGTTGCAACGTGAGGCCAAAGC
>JBDKHX010000269.1:0-3500 GCA_039797415.1 Pseudomonadota bacterium
AATGCAGAGGCGCCCAGTCCAGCCAGGACGGCGCAAATCAGAAAACAGATGTGCAGAGCCAAAGCGGCGCTGACGGCATGCGCCAAAGCGGGAGAATCAGACGGCAAGTGAGCGGCCATGCCCGCCCAGACACCAGCTTCATACGTGCCAAACCCGGCAGGGCCTTGAAGGGGCACGACGGCGGCCAATTCGCCCGCCAGGGCACCAGCCCAGCTTTGCGTCCAGGTGGCGTGGGTGATGGCCGACAACAGCCCTGCGCCAGCACTGAGTTTGAGGCACCAATTGGCCGCAGTCAGGGCCCAGGCCATAGGGTGATGGTGCGCACGCTCGGTCAACGCGGATCGGATTTTGGACAGCAGCGAGTGGGTTTGCGGTGTGTCCGGGATGCGAGCCAGTAGCCAGTTCAAGCTGAACCAACCCGTGATGGCAAAGCTCAAGCCTGCCACTCGCCAGGCCATGTCCAGACCAGGCCAAACAAGCAGGCCCAACAGCAGCAACACCGCCAAGTCTTGAATGCGCATCCAGAGCAAGCAGGCAATGGCTCGGCCCACAGGCATACCCAATTCACGTGACGCCAGCCAGGGAAAGCTCAGTTCACCGGCACGCATGGGGAGCAAATTGACCGCAGCGTTGTGCATCAGGATGACACGCAAGGAATCGGTTCGCAGACCAAGCCACCGGTGCGGTGCGGGTTTGAGCGCATCCAGATCCAATACAACCTGAAGTCTGGCTGCACGCAAGCCATAACTGCCCAGCAGGCCCAGCAAAGTGATCAGCCAGACAGCGGGTGATGGTTCTTTGAACGATGCTGCGACTTGCTCAAGCGGCGTTTTGTGCAGCAGCCATGCCAGCAGGGCAATGCCAAACGTCCACGCCGCAACGAGCTTGATCCGTTTGGGCCAAGGCGATGTCATGTTTTCGGTGCTCAGGTCAGTTGACGAGGTCACAAAAATAGGCGGCGTGTTGAAAAAGAACCGGACGGGACAAACCCGGTATTGTCCCGCATCTTTGGGGAAATAAAAAAGGCGCACCGTTGGGTGCGCCTTCTGTCTGGATCGCTTGGGTGCTTTTTATTGAGCGCCTTCGCGGAACAGCACCACGCTGACTGTTTCGAACAAGACCAGCAGGTCCAGGAACAAAGAGTTGTTCTTCACGTAGTACAGGTCGTACTGGTGTTTGTGCAGTGCGTCTTCAACCGATGCGCCGTAAGCGTAGCGAACTTGAGCCCAGCCAGTGACACCTGGTTTGACGCTGTGACGGATATCGTAATACGGGATCTGTTCTTTCAGCTGGGCAACGAAGGTTGGGCGCTCTGGGCGAGGGCCGACCATGCTCATTTCACCCTTGAGCACGCTGATCAACTGAGGCAACTCGTCGATGCGCGTCTTGCGGATGAACGCACCAACGCGGGTGACGCGGGAGTCATTCTTGGTCGCCCAGACGGCAACGCCGTCTTTCTCGGCGTCTGTGCGCATGCTGCGGAACTTCAGGCACATGAAGCCGCGGCCGCCCAGACCCACGCGTTCTTGACGGTAAATGATCGGGCCCTTGCTTTCCAGCTTGATCGCGATCATGGTGATCAGCATCACAGGAGAAGCCAGAGTCAGCAGGAACGCCGAGGACAGCATGTCGAAAATGCGCTTCGTGATGATGCGGGTGCGATGCTGAACGAAACCACGGCCATAGACCAACCAGCTGGCTTTCAAGCTGTCGATCGGCACTTCACCGGTTGTTTGCTCATAAAAGTCGGCCAAGTCCATCACCGGCACACCCTGGATGCGAGCTGACAGCAACTGATCCATGGGCACATTGCCACCGCGTTGTTCCTTGACCGCGACGATGATCTGGTTGACGTCGTGACGTTGCACGATGTCCTGAATATTCAGTGCGCGAGGGAAGATGTTGACGCGCTTGTCGTCTGAAGCGGTGATGCCATCGCCGGCAGGGTAGAACCCGACCACGGAATGACTGCGCAGGCGACGTGAACGCAGGTCAGACGCAACCGACTGTGCTTCTGCCCCTGTGCCAACGATCAGAACACGCTGTTGAACCAGGGCGCCACGCCATGCCGACAGCAGCAGGCTACGGACCAAAATCAGGCCAACGACCAGATAGCCGATGGCAAAACCCATCAGTTGACGAGCTTGGTCACCTTCAACTTCTGTTTTGACGGCCAATTGATAGGCAATGGGGGCAGCCAACAGGCAGCCCAGCACGGCCCGGCCAATCTTTTCCTTGCCGGTTTTGCGTTGAGAGCCTTCGCGATACACGCCAACCAAGCCGCAATGCAATGGGATCAGCAAGGCGAAGCCCAGGCCAGACCGCAGGGCGGATGCCAAGCCGAAGTCGGAGCCTGACAGGTGGACCAGAGTCAGTGTTCCCAGCACAACGGCGAGAAAACTGGTCAGGCTATCTGCCAGCAGCTCGGCCAAAGTGGCCATAGAAATGTGATGTTGGAATACCCGGAACATGTTTGCCTCTCAACTCGGTGAGCAAGGGTAAGTGCTTGTGCGTACCCGCTTAACCGGTAAGCTTTTGTAATTGATCCATTGTCTTCGTGACCAAAGATCAATAACACCCTGTGTTTGTGGGGGATGGCCCTAACCTTGGGGGGCAAGCGTGCATATTTCTCGAAATCTAGGGGGAGTGCAGCGAGATCTGTTAAGAAGTTCACTCACAGATCTGTTTTGCCGGGTGACAAAGGCGTGGGCGCAAACTGGGCTTTGAACCAAGTATTCAAATGATCGGCAACGCGATTTGCCGACACACCATCCCAGAATTTAGGTAAACGTCCTTTTTTGCCCGAGCCACGCAGAATTTCGGCCACAGCACGAGATATCAGGCTGGCATTTCTGCCAACGGCCATATTCGATCCCTGTTCAACGGTAATTCGCCGTTCAGTGAAGTTATGAAGCGTCAGGCAGGGGGCGCCCAAAATGGTGGATTCCTCTTGGACGGTGCATGAGTCCGTCAGGACGCAGGCCGCGTTCCCGACCAGACCAATCATCTTGAAATAGGGGACGGTTGGCAGCATGATCAACTGCCCGTCGACTTGGGCTTTGACGATGTCGGGATGGTTGAGCACAGACCGGGCCTGTTCCGATCCGACCCAGATCAGGGGCAGGTCACGGCTCACCGTTGCCAAAGTGTGCGCGAGTTCATTGAGTCGAACACCGTCTCGAGCAATGCCTCGGCCTTCCAGGTAGATCAAGCCGTAACCGTGCTTGTTTTTGAGGAAGTCTGCATTCTGGTTGAACTGCCTGAGCGTGTATTTGGCTGGCGAGGCTTGAGGCAGCATGTTGCGTATGGTGTCCATCAGCACGTTGCCCACAAATTGAATCCTGTCTGCCGGAATGCCCTCACGTGCGAGGTTGTCGTGTGGTACCCATTCAGATGTGAGTAGCAGATCAGCCATGTGATCGCACATCATGGCGTTGATCTCTTGAGGCCGTGAGCGGTCAAAACTGCGCAAGCCCGCTTCCAGATGGATCAAACGTATG
>JBDKHX010000270.1:0-4062 GCA_039797415.1 Pseudomonadota bacterium
GGATCTTCCAGATTGTCCAAGCGAGCGGCAGTGGCTTGATCGCGGCTGTCAGCGATGAAGCGATATGCCTGCAGCAGGCCGGCTGGACCCACGAACTTGTCGGGGTTCCACCAGAAGCTTGGGCAGCTGGTCGAGCAGCTGGCGCACAGGATGCACTCGTACAGGCCGTCGAGCTCTTCGCGCTCTTCGGGCGACTGCAAACGCTCCTTGTCAGGAGGTGGCGTGTCGTTGATCAGGTACGGTGTGATCGAGTTGTATTGCTTGAAGAACTGGGTCATGTCCACGATCAAATCGCGAACGACAGGCAGACCCGGCAAAGGCTTCAGCACCACGGTTTGAGGCAACGTCAGCATGTTGGTCAGGCAAGCCAGACCGTTTTTGCCGTTGATGTTCATGGCATCCGAACCGCACACGCCTTCACGGCACGAGCGACGGAAGGACAAGGTGGGATCCACTGCCTTGAGCTTGATCAGGGCGTCCAGCAGCATGCGTTCGTTGCGATGGTTTGCATGTAAGGCTTGGCGTCCTTATCTGGATCGTAGCGGTAGATTTGGAAAGTACGCTTTTGGCTCATGTTCAATTCCTAATAGTCGCTGGCGATCAGAAGGTACGGACCTTCGGAGGCACCGATTCCACGGTCAGCGGAGTCAGGTTCACAGGCTTGTAGTCCAGGCGATTGCCTTCGGCGTACCACAGCGAGTGCTTCATCCAGTTGGCGTCGTCACGATTGGGGAAGTCGTTGTGGGCGTGTGCGCCACGGCTTTCTGGACGGGCTGCAGCGGCCACCATGGTGGCTTGTGCGGCTTCGATCAGGTTGTCGACTTCCAGCGCTTCGATGCGGGCGGTGTTGAAGACCTTGGAGTTGTCCTTCAGGCCGATCGACTTGACGCGCTCACGCACGGCAGCGATCTTCTTGACGCCTTCGTCCATGCTCTTTTGTGTGCGGAACACACCAGCATGGGCCTGCATCGTGGCACGCATCTCGTTGGCCACGTCTTGCGAGTACTCGCCGTTCTTGGCGTTGTCCAGGCGAGCCAGGCGCGACATGGTGTAGTCTGCGGCGTCCTTGGGCAGGGGCTTGTGCGACTTGGTCTTGCTGGCGAACTCGACAATGTGGTTGCCGGCTGCGCGACCGAACACAACCAGGTCCAGCAGCGAGTTGGTGCCCAAGCGGTTGGCGCCGTGCACCGACACGCAAGAGCATTCACCCACGGCATACAGACCGTTGATGATCTCGTTGGGCTTGCCGTTGGCGGGCACCACAACCTGACCATGCACGTTCGTGGGGATACCGCCCATCTGATAGTGGATGGTCGGCACAACGGGGATCGGCTCCTTGGTGATGTCGACGTTGGCAAAGTTATGGCCAATTTCGAACACCGAAGGCAGACGCTTCATGATGGTCTCGGAGCCCAAGTGGGTCATGTCCAACAAGACGTAGTCCTTGTTGGGACCGCAACCACGGCCTTCCTTGATTTCCTGGTCCATCGAACGGGACACGAAGTCACGCGGGGCCAGATCCTTCAGGGTCGGGGCGTAACGCTCCATGAAGCGCTCGCCGTTGCTGTTGCGCAGGATGGCACCTTCGCCACGGCAACCTTCGGTCAGCAACACGCCGGCACCGGCCACGCCAGTGGGGTGGAATTGCCAGAATTCCATGTCTTCCAGCGGGATGCCAGCGCGAGCAGCCATGCCCAGGCCGTCGCCGGTGTTAATGAAGGCGTTGGTGGAAGCCTGGAAGATGCGACCTGCACCACCGGTTGCGAACAACACGGTCTTGGCGTGCAGCACATGCACTTCGCCGGTTTCCATTTCCAAGGCTGTCACGCCGACCACGTCGCCTTCGGCGTCGCGGATCAGGTCCAGCGCCATCCATTCGACGAAGAACTGGGTGCGGGCCTTGACGTTCTGTTGATACAGCGTGTGCAGCAGGGCGTGACCGGTACGGTCAGCGGCCGCGCAGGCGCGTTGCACAGGCTTTTCGCCGTAGTTGGCGGTGTGGCCACCGAAGGGACGTTGGTAGATGGTGCCGTCGGCATTGCGGTCGAACGGCATGCCGAAGTGTTCCAGCTCGTACACGACCTTGGGCGCTTCACGGCACATGAACTCGATGGCGTCCTGGTCGCCCAGGTAGTCAGAGCCCTTGATGGTGTCGAAGAAGTGATAGTGCCAGTTGTCTTCAGACATGTTGCCCAGCGAAGCACCGATACCGCCTTGAGCAGCGACCGTGTGCGAACGGGTTGGGAACACCTTGGACAGCACAGCCACGTTCAGGCCAGCCAGAGACAATTGCAGCGACGCGCGCATGCCGGAGCCGCCGGCCCCGACGATCACGACGTCAAACTTGCGGGTAGGAAGGGAAGTAGCGCTCATTTTTTACAGTCTCCACAGCACTTGGATGGCCCAGCCGGCACAGCCGACCAGCCACACGATGGCAAACACGTGCAGGCCCAGGCGAATGCCAACCGGCTTGATGTAGTCCATGAAGATGTCGCGCACGCCTACCCACACGTGGTAGAGCATGGCCAGGATGACCGCGAAGGTCAGAGTCTTCATCCATTGCGAAGCGAAGATGCCAGCCCACTTGTAGTAGCTGACGGGTTCGCCAAAAATCACTTGGGCCAACAGCACGATGGTGAACAAGGCCATCAGGATGGCGGTGACGCGCTGCGCCAGCCAGTCGCGCAGACCATAGCGCGCACCCGTGACGATGCGCTTGGTTCCGTAGTTTTGAGACATGGTTATTCCTGCGGTGAAAACGGGGATCAGAACAGGCCGAACAGCTTGGCGCCCAGCACGACAGTCAGAACCGAGCTCAAAGCCAGGGTCAGGACGGCGGTGGATTTGCCAGTTTCTTTGCTGTAGGAGTGGGTCATCTCCATCAACAGGTGACGAACACCCGCAGTGAAGTGAACCAGATAAGCCCAGATCAGACCCAAAGCGATCAACTTGAAGAACCAGCCAGGCACTGCGCCATCGGCGCAACCTGCGGTGAATACCGCGGTGAACTGGTCATAAGAGATCTCCGACGACACGCTGGTGTCGAACATCCAAATGATGAAGGGCATCAACAAGAACATCAGGGCGCCGCTGATGCGGTGCAGGATCGAAACGATCCCGGCAGCCGGCAAGCGGTATGTGACGATGTCCGTCACATGGATGTTCTTGTAGACGGGGCGTGGGGTTTTCGCGTTGTCAGCCATGTTGTCAGAGGCTCCTGCCTAGCGTCAAAAATCTGTCAAGAGAAGAATCCGGGATTTTAGGGCAATCCCTCGCCCATCTGACCTACCTTTCGATCAAACAGTTATCAAAACTGCTGATTGGCAGGCAAATCCGTCAAATCTGGTTAGCTTAATTCGTTGCGGTAGTGATGCTGATCGGTCAGATACAACCCGCGCCGCAACTCGACAGGTTGATCGTCATACGTACGAGAAAGGCGCTCGACACTGAGCAAAGGTGAGCCAGGCGCCACTTTCAGCAACGGGGCCACAGACTCATCGGCCAGCACGGCACGTAGTTTTTCTTCAGCCCGAATCATACGGACACCAAATTCAGACTCAAACAGCCCATACATGGGCCCCTGATACTGACTCAGTCTCTCGGCTGTCAGGCCCTTGAACATGTGACCGGGCAACCAGATGTCGTCCAGCACCACAGGGCGACCGGAAAATGACAACACGCGGCGTATCTCGATCACGTCACCGCCGAGGGGCAGGCTGAGCACTTTGGCAACATCGGCTGGAGCCTTCAACCGCCGACAGTCAAGGAATTCGCGCTGAGAAGGCTCTTGCTGGATCGGCAGATCGGGGGTCAGACGCAGAAAGCGGTACTGCACGCGCTCTTCTGCGTGGGTGGACACGAAGGTGCCTTTGCCGGACGGTGCCTTGGCTGACTTTGTAGCGCGCAGCCAGGTCAATCTCGCTGGGGATGGCCTCTCCGGGCCGCCATTCACCTGCTTGCAGCCCGCGCAAGATCAAGCCTTTGATTTGCTGATACAGGGGGCTGAACGATGGCGCAGATACACCGACTCCTTGCGGCACCTCAGAGAGGAGCTCATCAGAC
>JBDKHX010000271.1:0-3486 GCA_039797415.1 Pseudomonadota bacterium
CTGAAGGTCTCGGAAGGCGGTGAGATCGACATCGATGCTGGTGGCCACGTGGTGTCGCGTTTCCTGCCCGAGTTGCAGCGCGATCTAGGCCTCGCCTATCAACCCAAAAACTGGGATGAAGTTCGCATCGCCACTTGGCTTTGCCGCAACCTTCCTGAGCCATCACTGACCCACGCGAGCAAGCAGGCATTTGTTGCTGCATGGATCACTGATTTGCTACGCCGAGAAAGTTTCACGCTGGCACGCGCCAACCTTCAAAAGTTTCTGATCCGCAATTTGGTCGAGGCGCGCATTCGTGAACTGCGCAAGCAGGCTGTTAGCAAGGCTTTCCAGCAAGCGCTATTCGGTGACGATGCGGCAGCACGGGTAGCGGTGACGGATCAATATGCCTTTGAGTTTCATGCCCAAGCCTATGCACCAAGCCGCGACTACGACGGGCGCTTCGGACACTTCGATTTCCGCAAGCACTTCTATGGGCGCATGGGTGACTTCGACAGCAAGGAGGAATTCGAGTGCGCCTGCCAGTTGGATATGTGGGCGCAGCAAGGCCGCATCCAGTTCTGGGTGCGCAATTTGGTTCGACGCGAAGGCAGTTCATTCTTCTTGCAGAAGGCCGATGGTCGCTTCTACCCAGACTTCCTCTGCCAGTTGCCAGAGCTGGCAGGCCAGCCTGGTTCGATTCTCGCAGTTGAATACAAGGGGTCGGATCGATGGACTGATGCTGAAGATGACCGTCTGATTGGCGGACTGTGGGCCAATCTGTCAAACGGTCAATGCCGCTTCGTGATGGTGAAGGACAAGCGCTGGGACTGGGTTGCCGAAAAATTGTGATGGCTCACAGAAAGCCACCAAGGGTATAGCTCAACACCCAACAAATTCAACGCCCCAGGGTTAGCGATTTCGACCGCTGAGCGGTCAGGAGTTCAAGGCAAATGTTTGCTCTTTACCAAGAAGCTCCGCTCCGCCAAGTTACTTCCAGCTGTCCTTCAACCCCGTGATCTTGTTGAACACAGGCTTACCAGCTTGGTGGTCCTTACGATCAGCCACAAAGTAGCCAAAACGCTCGAACTGGAACTTCTGGTCCGGAGCGGCAGCGGCCAGTGATGGCTCCACATACGCGGTCACAACCTTCTTGCTGGCTGGGTTCAAGCTGGACAAAAAGTCCTTGCCACCCGCATCGGGTTGCGCTTCGGTGAACAGGCGGTCGTACAGGCGCACTTCAGCGGCCACGCCGTCAGCCACGCCGACCCAAGTGATCGCGGCCTTGACCTTGACGCTGTCAGCACCCGGGGTGCCGCTCTTGGTGTCTGGCACCAAGGTGGCCAGCACTTCCGTCACCTTGCCATCGGCATCTTTGTTGCAGCCCGTGCATTCGATGACGTAACCACCCTTCAAGCGCACCTTGTTGCCAGGGAACAAACGCTTGTAGCCCTTGGGCGGCACTTCTTCAAAGTCTTCACGCTCGATCCACACTTCCTTGCCCAGCTTGAACTGGCGGTGTGCGGGCTCTGGCGTGCCTTCTGGTGCGTCATGACCATGGTGGGGCAACGCAGGCAGAGAGCATGGCTCCAGATGGCCTGCGCCCATGACCTCATCCCAGTTGCTGAGCACCAGCTTGACCGGGTCCAGCACGGCCATGCCACGATGGGCCTTGTTTTCCAGGTCATCACGCAGGGCAATGTCCAGCGTGCTGTAGTCGATCCAGCTGTCGGACTTGCTCACGCCAATGCGCTCGCAGAACAACTGGATGGCTTCGGGGGTGTAGCCACGGCGGCGCAAACCCACGATGGTAGGCATGCGGGGGTCATCCCAGCCTTCCACGGTGCCCTCGTCTACCAATTGCTTGAGCTTGCGCTTGCTGGTGATGACGTAGGTCAGGTTCAGACGCGCAAATTCATATTGTTTGGGCGCAGGCTGTTTGAGCAAGCCCAAAGCAGACAGCTTTTCCATCAGCCAGTCGTAAAACGGGCGTTGGTCTTCAAACTCCAAGGTGCAGATCGAATGGGTGATCTGCTCCAGTGCGTCTTCAATCGGGTGCGCAAAGGTGTACATCGGGTAGATGCACCAGGTGTCGCCCGTGTTGTGGTGGGTGGCACGGCGGATGCGGTAAATCGCCGGGTCACGCATGTTGATGTTGGGCGCAGCCATGTCGATCTTGGCGCGCAACACCATCGAGCCATCAGGGTGCTTGCCATCACGCATTTCACGGAAACGAGCCGTGTTGTCGTCTGCCGAGCGGCTGCGGAATGGGCTGTCCGTACCAGGGGTGGAAAAATCACCCCGGTTGACGCGCATTTCCTCTGGCGTTTGCTCATCCACGTAGGCCAGGCCAGCCGAGATCAAAGCCTCGGCAGCACGGTACATGAAGTCAAAGTAGTTGCTGGCGTAGTACAGGTGGTCCTGCTTGACGCCGTTGAAGCTGGACTCCCAACCAAAGCCGAGCCACGTGACGGCATCCAGGATGCTGTCCACGTATTCTTTTTCTTCCTTCTCGGGGTTGGTGTCGTCAAAGCGCATGTGGCAGACGCCGCCATAGTCACGCGCCAGACCGAAGTTCAGGCAAATGCTCTTGGCGTGGCCCACGTGCAGATAGCCGTTGGGCTCGGGCGGAAAGCGGGTGCGGATTTTGGCCGGATCAGGCTGACCCGCTTCATGGTGAGCAGCATCACCGGGCGTGCCAGCCCAACGGCGGCTGGCGTAGGTACCGGCTTCCAGATCACGGTCAATGATGCCGCGCAGGAAGTTGGTGATCTTGTGTTCTTCTTTGCTTGGCTCGGTGCCAGGGGTGGGTGCGTTCATTCTATCGATCCGGTTTGGGGGACCAGGCCTTCACGGGCCCGTTCTGAATAACGATTGAAGCGCCAGGCGCTTGAATCCAATGTAATGCGGCGCCAAGTGGCGCGTTTCTCGCCCGCTGTCATCTGCGGCCACAACTGCACTTCGTCAAACGTGCGGCCACACCCTTTGCACAGGTCATCGCCTTGGCTTGTCGAGCAAATGGCGATGCAGGGCGTGTCAGGTGTGGTGTCGTACCAGGTCAGCCAGGCTTGTTTGGCCACCTCAGGCATGGTGTCTTCGTCGCAATACAGCTCGTGGTCGTACACCATGATGGCGTACACCACCGCCAGCGCATTCAACTCATCAGACAGGCTGACACCGTCCGGCGACGGAAATTGCTCGCGCCACCAGTTGATGGCCGATTCAATGTCAGTGATGTGGATACCCGCCATGACGTGCCAGCTTATTCTTGCGCGGCCAGCAAGGCAGCCAATGCGGCCTCGACAGCAGCGCGGTCGACACCCTCAGCCACGGCCACCGGTGCGCCGGCCAGCGCCGCAGCGCCTTCGGTCTTGAAGCGCTTGACCCAGCCACCCGCCTCACGGCCTTCGGTAAAGCCCTCGCTTTGCAGCAACAAGGCGCCATGCGCATCAGTCAGTTTGAAATAGAACTTGTTGTCCGCCTCACGGTATTGCTTGAACACCGGCA